>CABSMN010000167.1 GCA_902478765.1 uncultured Collinsella sp. | reverse complement strand
GCACGGTGAAGCCCTCCGTGTCGTTCGGGCCGTCAAACAGGCGCGCCTCGACGCTCGCCAGCGCCCCGCCCTCGCGCACCGTAGACGAATCCGCGCGCTCACCCAAAATAAGCTTGAGGGCCGAGAGCAGCGCGGTCTTGCCGGCGCCGGTCTCGCCGGTCAGGACAGTCAGGCCAGCACTCGGCAGCAGCGTCGCCTCGCGAATGAGCGCAATGTTAGAAACCTGCAGCTCATCGATCATGACGGACTCCGTAGAATACGCGGCTCACCGAGTTATAGAAGCTCTCGGGGCCGTAATCGAGAAGCAGCACATCTCCGGGCCCGCGGCGCACCGCCACGCTCTCAACGGTGCCATCGCAGGTAATAAACTGTCCATCGATAGCGATTGCCGGAACACTCGGACGGTCATCAGACATAAAGATTTCGACGACATCACTTGGCGAAGTCAAGAAGGCACGGGCCTGAATGGTGTGCGGTGCAATGGGTACGCAGACCATGCCCGTATAGTCGGGGCTCACGATGGGGCCGCCGGCACTGAGCGCGTAACCCGTAGAACCAGTCGCCGTGGACACGACCACGCCGTCGCCACGCAGTCGGTCGATATGGTGGCCCGAAACCGTGATGTCGAACTCGACCATATCGGACAGGGGGCCGCGCGTAAGCGCCATGTCGTTGAGGGCGAAGGTGCGCACGACATCCTTCGTACCGTCTTCGCGCACGGACACGATATCCGCGGCGATGGTGGCGCGACGGCTCACGTGCAGCTCGCCGGAAAGGGCGTCGCTCACGACCTGCAGAATGTCGCGCTCCTCGGGGCTCGCAGCAGTTAAAAAGCCCAGGTGACCATAGGAAAGACCGAGGATAGGAATCTCGCGATGGTTGAGGATGCGGGCAGCGCGCAGCAACGTACCGTCGCCGCCGAGCGTAATGACCAGATCGGAGCCGTCAATATCAGGCGTGCTCTGAATCTTGGATCGCTGGTCGGCAGCCCATGCGACCTCATAGCCCTGGCGCGTCAGCCAAAGCTCGAGCATCAGGCCGCTCTCGACCGCCTCTTGCTTGTAGTAATTGGGAACCAGAAAGACCTTCATAGCGTTGCAGCTTTCTCGCTCAAAACCGATACCTGGGATTGCAGCACGTCTTGCGAGCGGTCGCCAGATTCAAATCTCGTGCCGTACAGGAAAAACTCAACGTTGCCCTTGGCACCATGAATGGGCGACACGCACACATCGACCGGGAACAGCCCCTTGGCAGCAAAGAGCTCAACCGCCGCCACGAGCGTATCGCGGCGCACGGCGGGATCGGTCACAATGCCGCCCTCGCCCACCAGCGCCGCCGGAGCTTCAAACTGCGGCTTTACGAGCGCGCAGAATGCACCCGTAGGCGCCAGGCACGCCAGTACCGCATCGATAATGTTCGCGATGCTGGTAAACGAGACATCACACACAGCCAGGTCGATGGCGCCGGCATAGCCAAGCTCAGGCAGCTGCGTCACGTTTGTGCGCTCATGCAGCGTCACGCGATCGTCCTGACGCAACGACCAATCGAACTGGGCGCGACCCACGTCCACAGAGACAACAGTCGCAGCTCCGCGCTTGAGCAGGCAATCGGTAAAGCCGCCGGTAGAGCAGCCCACATCCAAACAGGCAAGGCCCGTCGGATTGATGCCAAACGCATCAAGCGCGCCTTCGAGCTTAAGACCGCCGCGGCCAACATAGGGAATGCGCCCCTTCACGTGCAACGGCAGGCCCGGGGTTACCTTAAGGCCCGGCGAAGTCAAGCGCTCGCCGCCACTCGAGACCAAGCCGGCCATAAGAGTGCGAAGGGCATCCGCGCGATCGGCGCAGATGCCCTGTGAAATCAGTTCATCATCGAGACGCACGCGTTTCATGAATGCCATCAACCATTCGTATCCGGAGATGCGGCCTAGCTATCCTGGGATTCGTTTGCCGCATCCTCATCGTATTCCTGCTCGAGCTTGTCGGCCTCTCGCGGCGTCAGCTCAAACTTGTCGACCATATCGACCGCGCGGGAGCCCAGCTCAATCGCTTCGTCAAACAAATCGAGCGAACGCTCCAAGGAGGTATCCTTGGAGCGAACGGTAGCGATGATCTGGTCCAGACGGTCCGAGATCTCGTCGAAGTTGCGGACGGAACCCTCTGGCATGGCTACTCCTCGACGGAGTCGGCCTCGACGGCCTCAGCAGCGTCCGCATCCTCGGCAAGTACACCGGCGGCAGCCTGAGCGGCGGCGACCTTTGCGGCAGCCTCTGCAGCCTGTGCCTCCTCGCGGGCACGGTCCTCGGCCAGCAGCTCTTGGTACAGGTCCTCGCCCGGCAGCTCCTCGCTGCGAGCGATCTTGCCCAGCACGCCGTTGACGAACGACGCGGACTGGTCGGTGCCATAGGCCTTGGCAAGCTCGACGGCCTCGTTGATCACGATGGCGTCCGAGACCTCCTCGTCGGTGAGGAAACGCATCTCGTAAACGGCGATACGCAGCAGATTGCGATCGGCGCCGGGCATGCGCATAAGATCCCAGTTCTTGGCAACGGAGCGCAGGGCGCAGTCGATGCGGTCGATATGCTCGTAGGCACCGCGGCACAGCTCCAGCGCATAGGGGTCGAGGGGACCCTTCGAGATCAGGAAATCGCCCTCGAGGACGCGCTCGAGCGGGCTGTCCGTGGCCTCGGCCTGGAACAGCAGCTGCAGCGCCTGACTGCGGGCAAGCGTGCGCCCGCGATAAACCTTAAGGCTCAAAGGTTACTCCTTGGGGAAAACGAGGCCGTCAATGCAAACGTCAACGCGCTCAACCTCGACGCCCACCTGAGCATCGATGGCGGCGACCACGGCGGCGCGAACGGCCTCGGCGAGTTTCTTGAACGGATAGCCAAAGAACACCACGACACGCACGGTGAGTGCGAGCTTGTCGCCAACGACCTCGGCCTCGACCGCCGGCTCGGAAGCCGGGGCCTTGGACGAGAGCATCATGGAGACAAGGTTGGTGGCAAGGTCCTTGACGCCAACGGAGGCGATGCCCTCGACATCGGACACGGCGCGCGAGACGATGGCGGTCAGAACATCGGGCGAAATGCCGATGCCGTCAATCTTGATTTCCTGGGGCATGAGTCCTCCTAGAAAAGTTGGTTGCTAGACGCGGGAGACGAACTTGCCGTCGCGGGTGTCAACCTTGATGACCTCGCCCTCGTTGAGGTACATGGGGACCTGGATGACAGCGCCGGTGTCGATCGTGGCCGGCTTGGTGGAACCCTGGACGGTGTCGCCCTTAAAGCCCGGGTCGGTTTGGACGATGGTGGTCTCGATGAACATCGGCGGGGTCACGCCCATGAGCTCATCGTCGGCGAAGAGCAGCTGGCAGATGTCGTTCTCGCGCAGCCACTTGGAGTTCTCGCCCACCATGTCCTCGGGAACGGGAACCTGCTCATAGGTCTCGTTGTCCATGAAGATGTAGTCGGCGCCATCGTTGTAGAGATACTGGAACTCACGGGTGGTGAGCATGACGCTCTCGAACTTGGTACCGGCGTTGCAGGTGTTCTCGACGACACGCCCGCTCTTGATGTCGCGGGTCTTGTAGCGCACAAACGCGCCGCCCTTGCCCGGCTTGACATGCTGGAACTCGACGATGGTGTAGACCTTGTCCTTGATGCGGAGACCGAGGCCGTTCTTGAAGTCGGCGGTAGAAATGGTAGGCATAGCGACCTTTCTTGTTATGGGCAGAACGCACAAGCGTCCAAATTACATACGACAGAAATTATACACTTGCAGACGGCGCCTGCGGCGAGCGCATAAAAAGAGAACGCGGGGCGTCCGAATCGATTCGGACGCCCCGCCCAAAAATCTATCGAAATGGGCTAGCAGTCGATGACGTGCAGGTCGTGCGGGGTCTTGGTGAAGGGCTCGTAGCCGTTCTCGGTGACCACGCCGTAGTCCTCCAGGCGCACGCCGCCCACGCCGGGCAGGTAGACGCCGGGCTCCATGGTGACAACCGAGCCGATCTCGATGGTGTTCTTGCTGCGGTTGAAGTTGGGCAGCTCATGGATGTCGATACCGACGCCGTGGCCCAGGCCATGATTATAGCTGTCTCTTATACACATCTGACG
>CABSMN010000166.1 GCA_902478765.1 uncultured Collinsella sp. | reverse complement strand
GCTGCTATCGTCCTCTACGAGGCCCTGCGCCAAACAGGCTTTCCGGGAATGTGACCAAGGAACTGTCCCTTTGTCACATTCGGTTAGAGGTAGCGACCGGTGATGCTCTTGGAGCAGGCCGCGATGTCGCCCGGCGTGCCGGCGCAGACGACTCGCCCGCCCGCATCGCCACCGCCCGGGCCCATATCGATCACATAATCGGCATTACGGATAAGGTCGAGATCGTGTTCGATCACGACAACTGTGGCGCCCTTGGCGACAAGGCCGTCAAACACACCCAGCAACACCTGAACATCGAGCGGATGCAGGCCGATCGTGGGCTCGTCAAATACGAATACGGCATCGTCCTGCACGCGGCCCATCTCGCTCGCAAGCTTAAGACGCTGCGCCTCGCCGCCCGAAAGCGCCGGCGTGGGCTCACCGAGCGTGAGATAACCCAAGCCCAGGTCGTGCAAGGTCTGCAAGCGCGCCTGTACCTTTTTGAGCCCCACCGTGGCGTCGAGCGCTTCGTCCACACTCATGTCCATGAGCTGCGGCAACGTAAGCAGACTCCCGTCCTTGCCCTTGCGATGGATATGCGAAGCCGCGTCTGCATAACGTGAGCCGCGACATGCCGGGCAGACGATCTCGACGTCGGGCAAAAACTGCACGTCGAGCGATATCGAACCCGTGCCATCGCACGTAGGGCAGCGCAAAGCGCCAGTGTTGTAGCTAAATGCGCCTGCCTTGTAGCCGGCTGCCTTGGCCTCGGGCGTGCGGGCGAAGGCGCGACGCAGTTCATCATGGATGTCGGCATAAGTCGCTACCGTCGAACGCACGTTGGCACCGATGGGCGTGGCGTCTATCAGGTTGGCACGTGCAATGCCCTCGGCATCGACCCAACACACGTGTTTTGGCAGGCGCTCGCTGGCTGCCTGCGCCTTAAGTGCCGGGATGAGTGTCTCGAGCACCAACGTCGTCTTACCCGAACCCGAAACGCCCGTCACCGCGACAAGGCGGCCGCGCGGGATATCGACTTCGAGCGGCTTGACGGTATGGATGGCATCGGTTGCCATGCGGATATGTCCCTGGTCGAACATTTCGTCGTCAGTCACCTGCGGACGCAAGCGCTCAGGCTCCGAGCGCAAAAATGGGGCGATGCGGCTGCCCTGCGATTCTTCGACCTCGCCTACCGCGCCCGCGGCGATCACATTGCCGCCGCCTGCTCCGGCAACGGGGCCCATCTCGACCAGATAGTCGGCTTCCGCCAGTACGCGCGTGTCGTGGTCGACAACGACCACGGTGTTGCCGTCATCCACCAAATCGCGCATCACGCCTACCAGGCCGTCGACATTGGCAGGATGCAAGCCAATCGAGGGCTCGTCCAGCACATAGAGCACGCCCGTCGATCGGTTACGCACCACGCGGGCGAGCTGCACGCGCTGACGCTCGCCCGTGGAGAGCGTGGCACCGGCGCGGTCGAGTGAAAGGTAATCGAGGCCCAGATCGACCAGTCGACGGGCCGTGCTCAAAAACGAATCGCAGATATCCGTCGCCATGGGCTGCATCTCGGCCGGCAAGGATGCGGGCACCCCGCGCACCCACTCAATCGCCTCACCCAGCGTCATAGCCGCGGCCTGCGCCAGATTGATACCGCGCACCTGGGGATGGCGTGCGGCCTCGGAGAGACGCGTGCCGCCACAGTCACGGCATGGCCCCTCGCGCAAAAAGCGCGCCACGCGCTTGAGGCCCTTGTCGTCCTTAACCTTGGCGAGCGCATTCTCGACGGTATAGACAGCGTTGTAATAGGTAAAATCGAGCGGCGTGGCGCCCTCGCCGTTTTTGGGAACGTAGAGAATGTGCTTTTTAACCGCCGGACCGTGGAACACGATGTCGCGCTCTTGAGGCGTGAGCTGGTTAAACGGCACGTCGGTGCGCACGCCCATCTCGCCGGCTACCTGCTTCATCAGATCCCACATGAGCGTACCCCAGGGAAGCACCGCGCCTTCGTTGATGGTCTTTGACTCGTCGGGCACCAGGCTCGCTTCGTCCACCTCGCGCATGACACCGGTGCCGCCGCAGGTAGGGCACGCACCGCCGCTGTTAAAGGCAAGGTCCTCGGCACTCGGCGCGTAGAACTCGCGGCCGCATGCGGGGCACGTGAGCGACAGGCCCGCAGCCACGTTAAGGCTCGGCTCCACACGCGCCCCGCAATGTGGGCACACATGATGGGCACAGCGGCTAAAGAGCAAACGCAGACTGTTGTTGAGCTCGGTCATGGTACCAAAGGTCGAGCGCACGCCTGGCACACTGGGACGCTGATGCAACGCGAGTGCCGCCGGTACGTGCAATACCTCGTCCACCTGGGCGTGCTCGGCCTGCGTCAGGCGACGTCGAGTATAGGTGCTGAGCGCCTCCAGGTAACGGCGCGAGCCCTCGGCATAAAGAACTCCCAGCGCCAGCGAGCTCTTGCCCGAGCCCGACACGCCGGCAATGCCCACGAGCCTCCCCAGCGGAATATCGATATCGATGTCCTTGAGATTGTGGACACGTGCACCGCGCACCTCGATAGCCTGCGGGCTCATCTTCTGTTCCGTCACCTTCATCACCCTACTCATGCCATAAAACGCGGTCGCGGATATACTCGCCCAGCATGGGCACGGTAAACCGCACAAGGCCGTATCCGGCGGCCTCGATGACGCGCTCGCGAATCAGGCTTGCGCGATATTTACTCGCCCAGCTCTGGGTACGGTCGCAGCGCTCAATGATATCCGCCGTGCGCGTCGGCTTGTCCTCGTCAACCGCCATAGCCTCGATAAAGAGGCGCTGAGGGCTGCGCAGACCGTAATACAGAGGTGCGTCAACCGCTTCGTAGAACTCGGAGACGGCATCCGCATGGCCATTCTCGACATCGCGCCTTTCGATGACCTGCGAGCCACGCCGGACAGCAGACCGCCACATGTAATAGCCCACCAGCTGAACCATATAGGGATGCCCCATGCTCTTGCGCGCCGCAAGGTCCGCCGTCTCCGCGTCAACGTAAAGACCAGCGTCTTTGACCGTCTGGATATACGAATCGCGCACTTTGGGCAAAGATATTGCCCCCAACGTACGCTGCTGGGCACGCCGCAAAAACGTCACGCTCGGCTCTTCGAGCAGATCGTCAACCATACTGGGCAAGCCGGCGAACGCCAGCGCAAGACCGCGCTGGTCGCTATCGGGCAAGCCCGTGGCATCCTGGTCTCCGAGCACCTGCTGATAGAGGACGGCAAGAGCCGCCAGTTCCTCGATAGACACCGATTGTGCCTCGTCAATCGCAAACAAGACGCCCTTGCCCGGACCGAGCTTCTTGAGACGCTCGTTGACCAGCCCTCGCAATGTCTCGCCTTTTGCCCGCGCCGCCTCGACCGACATCCGGCCAAACGACGGCCCAAACTCCATTGACGTCACAACGGGTTTATTCGAGCGAAGCGCGTCGGCCAAGCGGTCGCACAAACCAAGCGAAGCGGAATCGGAGACAACCGCCCATCCGCGCTCGCTGGCTAGACGTTGCAGCTCCCGCAGGAGAACCGTTTTGCCACAGCCGCGGTTTCCCGTAATGAGCATGAGCCTGCCCGGCGCTCCGGCGCCGTTGTCGAGCCCTTCCTCAAAATCTTCGATGACCGACTCGCGACCGATGAGTATCGGAGGCCGCTTACCAGCTGTGGGCTTAAAGGGATTTGGATTCATATCGGCCTCCTCGGATTGGCAAACCCTGGTAACAGTTATACCAACTTATACTGAGTTATACCAATAGCATGTGACAAAGGGGCTGTCCCTTTGTCACATGTGGCCGAAAAACTCGGCGTCTGCTGCTCGCCAGGGACGGAAGGTGGCGGGATCGATCTTTACGTGCGCTGCGGCGGGCACGTCATACCATTTGACCGTGTAGCCGGCGCCGTGAGAGCAAAAGACCGAGTCGGGTGTGTTGGGCAGATCGGCCTCGGGCTCATAGGCGGCCGTCTCGATTACGCGCTCGGCATCATGGCAAGCCGCATAGCCGGCGAACTCCAGATACAGATGGCCGCGGCCACTCGTATAGGCAGCCACCTCCAGCGCATAATCCTGCACCTGTCTCTTATACACATCTCCGAGCCCACGAGACTACGCTGCATCT
>CABSMN010000165.1 GCA_902478765.1 uncultured Collinsella sp. | reverse complement strand
TGCAGCGTAGTCTCGTGGGCTCGGAGATGTGTATAAGAGACAGATGCGGTCGGCCACGGCGTGCCATTCGCGCGAGAGCTGCGGCACCACGCCCGCAAAGGCGATCGCGTCGACCGCGTCGAGCGAAAGGCCGTACATCTTAAAGAAACCCATCAGGCGCACATGGATCTCGTCGGCGGTATAGGAGCGGTCGGTGGGCATGCGCCACGACTGCACCAGCTCGTCTCCGTCAAACAGACCCATGGCCGTCTGCGTGTTTCCCATATCGATAGCGAGCAGCATGTCTACTCCCGGTGTCGGCATAAAAGGACGCGCACCATTGTATACGTGCCGTCGACGGCGCTCGGCTGCGATTCGTTTACGGTGATAGTGGTCGAGGGGTTTAAATATGAAGGAATTATGCTCTACGAGATTTTCCTTGCCGTTTACCGAACTCCCACGTAATATTCTTTCTTGCGCACATGAGGCGCCCAGACATTGCGGGGTGGAGCAGTCTGGTAGCTCGCCGGGCTCATAACCCGGAGGTCGTAGGTTCAAATCCTGCCCCCGCGACCAAGAACTTGCAGCTCGGAAGCATAATTGCTTCCGAGCTTTTTCTTTATTGGTTTACTTTGCGGGTGAATTGCGGGTGAATCCTGTGGCAGTTTATTTTGTGAAGCATATAAACCATTGATAATCGCGGGCCGGGCGGTTTGACTTGTCGACCGATAAACTCCAATTAGAAAGAGTTCCGGCGGTCCTTAGCTAAAATAGTGACGTCTGAATAACAACAAGGGAATCGCTATATGAAGACCGTCTACGATGCCCTTGATCCCATCGTCAACGGGTCGGCAACGACCAAGGAGAAGGGCGACAAGTACGAGGCGGCCTGCGTTTGCTATCTCAAGAACGACCCCTTCTACGCGCTGTTCTTTCCCGTGTCGGGACGATAGCCCAGGCACTCGAATGGGACGATTGTCCCGTCCACGACACCCAAGACAACGGAATCGACCTCATGGCCCAGACCGCCGAGGCGGGGGAATGGTGGGCGATTCAATGCAAGCGCTACGACGGCGGCGCCGTCTACATGGGGCGCGAGTGGCGCGAGGCGTGCGGGCCCGGGGTCAGGCGCTCGATGTCGAGGAGGGCCCGGAGCCCCGACAACGCGCGTGCCGAGGGGTTCTTCGGCACGCTCAAGTGCGACTTCTTCGAGGGCAGGGGCTGGACCGGCGTGCCGTTCGAGGAGTTCTCCCGGCCGCTCCTTTTGTTATAGCTGCCTATGTGGGCATTTGGCTCGCACTTGCGGTTTACGCGTTTGTTCTGTCGCGCCGCGCCAAGCGCACCGAGCGCGACCTCGGTGTGCTCAAGCAGGCCCTCGTCGCCCGCGAGGAAAAGCTCAAGCGCTAAAGGGGCCTACCCACCCTTGCCGGATTCGAACGTGGCAAGAACGGCTATGGAGTGGCCGTACTTCCCCTCATATAGTGGTGTCATCGAAGCTTCGCATGCACTTCGAACGGTTCCACGATAACGATAACGAGAAGGGGAAGCCGATGAAGAAGATTATCCTCTTGTGCAATTCCGGCATGTCTACGAGCCTCATGGTTCAGAAGATGAAGGATGCCGCCGCCACCGAGGGCCTCGAGTGCGCCATTGCCGCTTACTCCACTGATAAGGCGGCAGAAGTCGCCTCGGATGCCGACTGCATTTTGCTGGGCCCTCAGATTCAGTTCCAAGCCGATGAAGTTCGCGCGGCATGCCCGGGCGTGCCGGTTACCGTCATTGACATGGTGGCGTACGGCACGATGGATGGCAACGCTGCGCTTGCCCAGGCCAAATCCCTTATGGGTGAGAACTAGGAGGCGCGTCGCACATGGCATCCATGAACGGTATCATTGCCAAGATTTCTTCTTGGGGTAACGCTGTCAGCAAAAATACGATTCTCCAGGCGATTTCGTCGGGCATCATGTCGATGTTCCCCATCATCATCGTCGGATCGTTCGCAAGCTTGTTCTCGGGCATTCCCATTCCGGCTTATCAGGAGTTCCTTACAACGAGCGGCGTCAATGTGGCGCTTTCTGCCGTGGTGAACGCAACCACCAACATGCTCGGCCTGTTCTTCACCTACGGTGTTGCGCGCTCGTACGGTGAGAACATCGGGGTTAAGGCTCCTGCCGCCGGTGTGCTCGCCCTTGTTGTCTATGTTGCGCTGATGCCTACGTTGACTTCAGAAGATGGTGTGACGTCGCTTGCTTTTGACTATCTGGGCACTAAAGGCATGATCTTGGGCATCGTTATTGCGTTCCTTGCAACGAAGCTCTTCCACCTTATTGTTTCTAAGAACATTGTTATTAAGATGCCCACTGGCACGCCCGACTTTGTGTCCAACAGTTTCGTTTCGCTCATTCCCGCGTTTGCCATTGCGCTGTGCGCTATCGTGGTGCGCATGATCTTTGCGCTGACTCCCTGGGGCGACGCGTTCAGCTGTTTCTACGCTCTCATCCAGATGCCCATCCAGGGCCTGATTGGCGGCAACATCGCTTCCGTTGTTCTCATTAGCGTGATCATGTGCCTGCTGTGGTGCTTCGGCATTCATCCCGGCTTTATCACGAGCCTCATCGGCCCGCTCTTCATGATGCTCGATGGTGCCAACCAGGCCGCCTACGCTGCTGGCGAGGCTCTCCCCAACATCATCGGTATGAACTTCAATTACATTACGACCATCGCAATTGCCTACCCCGCCGTTCCCATTGCCATCCTTTTGGTCGCCCGTTCCGCTCAGCTGCGTACGGTCGGCAAGGTGGCGCTGGCGCCCGGTTTCTTTGGCATCAACGAGCCGATTATTTTCGGCCTCCCCATTGTGCTGAACCCCGTGGCTGCTATTCCGTTTATCGTGACGCCTCTTGTCAATGTCATTGGAATGTACGCACTGCAGTCCCTGGGTATTGTGGCAAAATGCGTCGGCATCCTGCCGTTCAACATCCCGGTGGTCATCACTGGCATGCTTTCCGGTGGTATCAGCATTGCCATCGCTGAGGTCGTGTTTCTCATCATCGATATCTTGATTTGGATTCCGTTTATCAAGGCGATGGACGCCACCAGGCTCAAGGCGGAGCAGGAAGCACAGGTGGCATAGTAACAAGTCCCCTTCATATTGCCGCGTTTGTTTTGCGAGGTGGGAGGTGCTGCAGAAGCGCTGCCCACCTCGTTTTGTATACCGACGCCGCGTATTGCGCGGGCTCGATTCGTAGCGCCGTATGGATTGGACGGCGCGGACGACACCTCCACCACAAGGACGACGCCTCCCCACAAGAAGGGCCCCGGGCTGAATGCCCGGGGCCCTGTACTTGGCGTTGCCGATTATCTCTAGCCGGTTATGGCGCACAAGATTTACGCTGCGTTGACCTTCTTCTCCAGTTCATCGATACGGTTCTGCATGGCGTCGATCATGCGGTACAGGTCAACCAGCTCGCGTGCAAAAGCCTTGGTGACCTCGGTCGCCATGAGCTGATCCTCTGCATGAACTTGAATAAGCGATGCCGGGGCATTGACTCCCTGAGCTGCGGAGGAGATCATTTCCAGATGAACGTCGTGGCTTTCCAGAAAGTTTGCATCGCCATCTGCAATGAGGGCGGGAGACTTATCTGCTCGGCCATCTTTCGCGTGCTTGATGGCCTCCATGTAGGCGCTCTTTGCAGTGCCTGCCGTGCTGATGAGCTTAAAAACTTGCAGTTCTTCATCGGGAGTCATGGTGCAATATCCTTTCTGTTGTTGTGCGAGCGCAACAAGGCAGCGTTGCGCTCGCTTGTCCATGTGACATAAACAGCCGTGTGACTGATTGGCGAATTACAGGTTCGTACCATTCGATGCGATGACGTCGCGATACCAGAAGAATGACTTTTTAGGAATGCGCTCAAGCGTGCCAGCGCCCTCGTTGTCCCGGTCGGCATAGATGAAGCCGTAGCGCTTCTTCATCTCTCCCGTGCCGGCGGAGACGAGGTCGAGCGCGCTCCAGGGCGTGTACCCCATCAGGTCCACACCGTCCTCATCGACCGCGTCGATCATGGCAGCTATGTGCGCGCGAAGGTAGGCGATGCGATAGTCGTCATCAACGCGCCCATCTACCACCTCGTCTGCTGCGCCGAGGCCATTTTCTACCACAAAGAGCCTGTCTCTTATACACATCTGACGCTGCCGACGAAGCTAGAAGTGTAG
>CABSMN010000164.1 GCA_902478765.1 uncultured Collinsella sp. | reverse complement strand
GCACCGAGACACGCATTACCTGGGAGGTTCAGGCCGATGCCGACGAGGAGCTGAGCGGTCTTTCGCTGACGTTTGTTGACGGTACGACGTTTGACACCGATGACACGCGATTGACGATGCTCTCGGGCGAGGACCTCATGGATCGTACGCCCATGAAGCCCACGTGCAAGGCTGACGGCCAGACGCTCAAGATCGACTTTGGCGAGACGGCGCCTGCCGGCGGCTTTTTCCGTGTCGAGGTTTACGGCGTGACGTTTCCCGTCGAGGGCGGCGAAGAGGCCTTTAGCGGCACCTATACGCTCGCCGACGGTTCGACCAAGAAGATTTCTAAGATTCCTTCCGTCGAGATTAAGGGCGTGACGGCCTTCGATAACTTCCTGGCTGACCTTAAGGAGCAGCCGTGGGTCGAGGCGTGGAACTCCAATATGTTCCTGCGCCTGTTCCTGAACCCGGTCATTTTGGTCCAGAGCCTGCCGATCGTCTTCAAGGGCTTCCTTATGTCGCTCTCGATCGTGCTCGTGGCATTTCCGTTGGCCATTCCCTTTGGCTTTGCGCTGTCGCTCATGCGCATTTCCAAGTCGCGCATCCTTCGCTGCCTTGCCGGCATCTATGTGAATATCATCCGCGGCACGCCGGCGTTCTTGCAGATCTACATTGCGTTCTTTGGCTTGCCGCTGGCCGGTGTCAAAGTGGACGACTATGTGCTGGGTGTTATCGTCATGGCCATGAACTCGTCTGCGTACCTGTGCGAGATCTTCCGTGCCGGTATTCAGTCGATCCCCAAGGGCCAAAACGAGGCTGCTCGCTCGCTGGGCATGAATGCCTTCCAGACGCTGCTCTATGTCATGATTCCGCAGACGTTCCGCAATGTCCTGCCTACGCTGACCAGCGAGTTCATCCTGCTCTACAAGGACACGTCGCTGCTTGCCGCCGTGGGTGTCGTCGAGATCGTCATGAACGCCCGCACCATCGTGGCCACGACGGGCTCCATCACGCCGTATGTGGTTGCCGCTCTGTTCTATCTGGTCATTACCCTGCCGCTTGCGCGCTTGGTGAGCGGTCTTGAGGCGAGGCTTTTGGGCACGGCCGAAACCAAAAAGAAGCGTCCCACCAAGAGTGCCGGACAGGTTGTCGCGACGCCCGCCGATCACATCGCCGGTCTGTAAGGAGGTCCTATCATGAGCGAAACCAATAACGCGAACGAGGTCGTCGTCAGCATCAAGAACCTCCAGAAGGCCTTTGGCGATAACGTGGTCCTGCGCGATATCGATCTGGATGTGCACAAGGGCGAGGTCGTCGTAGTCCTGGGTCCTTCGGGCTCGGGCAAGTCGACGATGCTTCGCTGCATCAATCGTCTGGAGCATCCCACGAGCGGCTCGATTGTCGTTGAGGGCGTGGACGTGTGCGCCAAGGGCGTCGACCTTAACAAGGTACGTACGCATCTGGGTATGGTGTTCCAGCAGTTCAATTTGTTCCCGCACCTGTCAGTCAAAAAGAACGTCATGCTCGCGCAGCAGAAGGTGCTCAAGCGCAGCAAGGAAGAGGCCGAGAAGATTGCCGTCGAGGAGCTGACCAAGGTCGGTCTTGCCGAGCGTATCGACTTTATGCCGAGCCAGCTCTCGGGCGGCCAGCAGCAGCGCGTGGCCATCGCCCGCGCCCTGTCGATGAATCCGCACGTGATGCTCTTTGACGAGGCCACGTCGGCGCTCGATCCCGAACTGGTTCGCGACGTTCTGGGTGTCATGCGCGACCTGGCACGCGACGGTATGACCATGATCGTCGTGACGCACGAGATGGGCTTTGCCCGCGACGTCGCCGACCGCGTCGTCTTTATGGACGGCGGCGTCATTGTGGAAGAGGGTACGCCGAGCGAGGTCTTCGACCACCCCAAGAGCGAGCGCACCAAGGCGTTCTTGGGCAATATCTCGTAGCCGGTTGATGTAACTGCCGTTATAAAAGAGCGGGGGCTGGACTTGAATCCAGCCCCCGCTCTTTTGTAGGGATAAGGATACGCTTTGATGCAGACTCTTTTGGAGGTCCTGGGTTCGTTACGCGAGCTCGGCTCCGAGGGCCTTGCAAGCGGTCTCGCCCTCATCGTCGGGCGCATCGTAGCAAATGACGGAATCGACGACATTGACGCCCGCCTCGTCGGCATCGGCCTTCCAGTTGTCCATCCACTCGCCCTCGGCCCACGAATAAGAGCCAAAGAGGACGACCTTCTTATCGCCGAGGGTCTCCTTGACCTCGTCCCACATAGGCTGGAACTCGTCATACTCAAGCTCCTCGGAACCCATGGCGGGGCAGCCGAAGGCAATGGCGTCATAGTTGGCGGCCTTGTCTGCGGAGAAGTCGGCGCAGGAGATGACCTCTGCCTCGGCGCCGGCACCGGTTGCACCCTCGGCAACGAAGTTTGCCATGGCCTCGGTGTTGCCTGTACCGCTCCAGTAGACGACGGCGATCTTGCTCATATGTTTTCCTTTCGGTTGTGCGGCGTGCGGCCGCGTCTTGTATGCTCTATCGGGTTGCCTGGACAAGTTGTTCCAGGGTGCAGCCCTGTTGATAGATGTAGGTAAGGTATTGCGTGCATGCGCGATAGGAATCGAAGGTCGTGAGCGCCTGCTCAACGTTTGTGTATACCTTCCATGCGCCAAAGACCTTATAGTTTTCGCCGTGCTGGACGATAAACTGATGGACATCTTCGTAGGGATAGCCCAAAAAATAGCCAATTTCGTGGGGGAACTCGCATATGCACCCCGTATCGCAGTGCCTATTTCGCGCGAGTGCGCAGACGCTGCCGTCATAGGCGCTTTCTGCGGCATTGCTGCTTGCCAGCGTGATGCGCGCGGCGAGATGCACCAGGGATGCGGGCAGGTTGTGGACATCGTAACCTTCGGCGGCTAGCGCCGTCGTGGCACGGGGGTCGGAGAGGTATCGCATGAGGTCCGCAGGGCGGTACACATAGATGAGCGCTCCGCAGGGGCGCCAGACCAAAACGCTCATATGGATCCCGAGTGGCTGGAGCTCGCGGTTGCATTGGGTTATGACGGCGAGCAGGCGAGAGCGTCGCTCTTCGATATGGGCGGCGCTGGGTTTTCCGTTTTGGTTGGCGTAAACGCCGGGATAGGTAAAGAGCGAAGCCGGCTTGATGCCTGCGAGCGTAGGGGAGCAGTTGCGCACGACAGCCGTTTGGTATGTTGGGATGTCAATGGTTCGAGTCACGATGCTCCTTTCGGGTCCTCAGTTGTTAGCCTAGGAAAACTTATACACGAAAGTAAGCTATGGTCAACAAAAAAGTTTGAAGAGGGAAACTAATTGACCGAACGGACATGATTTTGGGTTAAGATGGGGACACCCCATGGGGATATCTAGATAGCGCTACTTGAAAGGGGAACGCATGAGCGACTTGCTCAACCCTGCGAATCTCATCGTGCTGGCCGTCATTGCCGTCGGCATGTTTTTTGGACTGCGTCGTATTGCCGCTTCGACACACGGAAAGAGCTGCTGCAGCGATGGCGCGAGCGGTAAGAAGGCCAAGAAGGTAGTGGTTGCGGATACCGATCCGTCCCACTACCCCTATAGCGATGAGTTGCTCATCGGCGGCATGAGCTGCGATGGCTGCGCTCAGAATGTGGCCAATGCCCTCAATGCGCTGAATGGTGTGTGGGCAACGGTAACGTACGCGGATCACACGGCACGCGTACGCTCGAAGCGCCCGGTTGATCGCGACACACTCGAGACGGCGGTGAGGGGTGCGGGCTATTACGTTATGAAAATGTAGGCGTTGCCCTCTCCGGTGGGTACCAGCCTCCTGCCCATTGTGACTATCGGCATCCAAAAATTTGCGCATAAATAACCTTTAGATGCGGCAAAAGTGGAGTTTGGTGACGGTTTGCGCGGAATTCACTACCAATCGAGCATCTATTAACCCGTCCAAAAAATTACAGGTGTATACTTATACACTGATTATTGCTGTGCTCAGATTGCAATTAACCGTGGACAGAAATGAAGAATGCTAAAGCTGGGCTTTAGGACAGGGGAGGCTATAACCTTATGAGACGAGTGGGAACACTTGGCTTGGTGGCAGCGCTTGCCGCTATCTTGGTATCGCCGCTGCCGGCGCACGCCGAAGACGCATCGGGTGCCGTTACCTACAATGCGGGAAATGGGTATTCCTTTGAGAAGCTCTCGCATCCTACGG
>CABSMN010000163.1 GCA_902478765.1 uncultured Collinsella sp. | reverse complement strand
ACTACGTCAACGCCGATCCGCACCTGGGCACGGCTTATTCCACCATCATCGCCGATGTCCAGGCACGCTATCGCCGCTCTGCCGGCTATAACGTCAAGTTTCTGACCGGCATGGACGAGCACGGCGAGAAGGTCGCCGAGGCCGCAGCCAAGCACGACATGACGCCGCAGGAGTGGACCGACAGCCAGGCTCCGCACTTCAAGGAGCTTTGGAGCAAGCTCGAGATTTCCAACGACGACTTCATCCGCACCACCGAGCCGCGCCAGCATCATGCCGTGCAGTATCTGTGGGAGCGCATGAAGGAGTCCGGCTACCTATATAAGGGCAGCTACGACGGCTGGTACTGCGTGCCTGACGAGACCTACTTCACCGACACGCAGGTCCAGAAGGGCGACGAGGAGTACGGCAGCGTCGGTCAGCACCTGTGCCCCGATTGCCACCGTCCGCTCGAGCGCGTGCAGGAGGAGTCCTACTTCTTTAAGCTTTCCGCCTTCCAGGACAAGCTGCTCAAGCTCTATGACGAGCATCCCGATTTTGTTGAGCCCGCATTCCGCATGAACGAGGTGCGCAGCTTTGTCGAGGGCGGCCTCAACGATCTTTCCGTGAGCCGCACGAGCTTTGACTGGGGCATCAAGGTTCCGTTCGACGAGGGCCACGTGACGTACGTTTGGTTCGACGCACTGCTCAACTACATGACGGCCGTTGGCTACGGCGTCGACACCGATGAGGCCCGTGCCGAGCTGGCCTATCGCTGGCCTGCGCAGTTCCACATCGTGGGCAAGGACATCATCCGCTTCCACTGCGTCATTTGGCCGGCCATGCTCATGGCTATTGGCGAGGCCCTGCCCGAGCACGTCTTTGCTCACGGCTTCCTGACCGTGCGCAATGCCGAGACCGGCAAGGCCGAGAAGATGTCCAAGAGCCGCGGCAACGCCATCGCTCCGCAGGACGTTATCGACATGCTGGGCGTCGAGGGCTATCGCTATTACTTTATGACCGACGTGGTGCCCGGCACCGATGGCGCCATCAGCTTCGAGCGCATGGAGCAGGTCTACAATGCCGACCTGGCCAACAGCTGGGGCAACCTCATCTCGCGTTCGCTCAACATGAGTGGCAAGTACTTTGACGGTTGCGCTCCGGCCAAGCCGGCGTCTGCCGATGCATTCGATAACCCGCTGGCAAAGATCGCCGACGGCCTGGTCGAGCGCTATATGGCCAAGATGGACGTGCTCGATTACGGCGGAGCCAAGGACGAGGTCATGGAGCTCATCCACGCCGCCAACCACTACATCGAGGACTCCGAGCCCTGGGCGCTTGCCAAGGACGAAGCCAAGACTGACGAGCTGGCGTTTGTGATTTACAACTTGCTTGAGGCTATCCGCATTGCCGCTCACCTGCTGATGCCGCTCATGCCTCAGGCTTCCGCCGAGACTCTGCGTCGTTTGTCCTGCGAGGACGAGGCCACGAGCGACGACCTCAAGGGTATCTGCGCCTGGGGTCAGCTTGCCGGCGGTCAGCCCGTCGAGAAGGGCGAGCCGCTGTTCCCGCGTCTGGGCTAGAGCGACGCGAGAACACCATAGAGGCAATCTGCCGTTCGTATTAAGGGCATGGCCGTAATGGTCCATGCCCTTTTGTTTCACGACGTGTCCAACGTTTCAAGGAGACCGAAATGACCACTTCGCCTTTGGCAAACCCCACGGCAACGAGGGAGCTGCTGGAGGAGTTTGGCCTTGCGACCAAGCATCGCCTGGGCCAAAACTTCCTAATCGACAACCATGTGATCGAGCGCATCTGTGAACTTGCCGAGCTTGCGGGCGATGAGCGCGTGCTCGAGGTCGGCCCGGGTTGCGGTACGTTGACGTTAGCCTTGCTGCAGGAGGCTGCGTGCGTCACATCGATCGAGGCCGACCCTGAGCTCGAGCCGGTACTCGATGCCCATGCTGCAGACTATGCCAACTTCCGCTTTATCATGGGCGATGCGCTTAAGGTGACGCCGGAGCAGGTAGAGCAAGTTGCCGGCGGTGAGCCGACGGTGTTTGTTGCGAACCTGCCCTACAACGTGGCAGCGACGATCATCCTGCAGTTCTTCCAGACGATGCCCGCGCTCAAGCGTGCCGTTGTCATGGTGCAAAAAGAAGTCGCCAATCGCATTGCCGCGACTCCCGGCAACAAGACGTATGGCGGCTATACGGCCAAGCTTGGACTGTATGCGCAGGTGACGGGTCGCTTTGAGGTGCCGCCGCGCTGCTTTATGCCGGCGCCGCATGTGGACTCGGCCGTCGTGCGTATCGACCGCGTTGACGGCGTGGTGCCCGAGGGGCTCGATCGCGAGTTCGTGGCCCGCGTGATCGACGCTGCGTTTGCCCAGCGCCGCAAGACCATCCGCAACTCCATGAGCGCCAACGGCTTTGCCAAGGACGTGCTCGATGCTGCCTTTGAGGCTTGCGGTATTGCACCCACCACGCGCGCCGAGACGCTCGACGTCGCCGCCTTTGTCCGCTTGGCTCAGGAGCTTTCCCATGACGCTTAATGCCGAACGCGTGACGTTTACCAAGAAAAAGAAAACGGTTGCTTGCCCGGTGCCGCTGGCGCCACTTGCCGATACACATGCACACCTGCTCTCGTTTTGGGGCAAGGAGGTACCCGAGACGCTCGTGCGTGCCAAAGCCGCAGGCGTCGATTTGTTGGTGACGATCTTCGATCCCATCGCCGACAAGCGCAGCGTGGCGGACTATAGCGATTGGCTGACGCGCGAGATTCTGCCGATGCAGGATATCCCGCAGGTTAAGTATCTTGCCGGTGTGCATCCGTATGGCGCTCCTGACTACACCGAGGACATTCATGCACAGGTTGTTGCTGCGCTCGACGACCCCTTATGCGTCGGTATTGGCGAGATCGGCCTGGACTACCACATGGACTATGACGACGACATCGCGCCGGCGCCTCACAGCGTGCAGATCGACTGCATGGCACGCCAACTCGAGGTCGCCGTGCGCCGCAACGTGCCGGTAGAGCTGCATCTGCGTCACGAAGACGCGGACGAGGGGCGTACCTCGCACGTGGATGCGTACAACGTGCTGCGCGAGGTGGGCGTGCCCCAGGCCGGCTGCGTGCTGCACTGCTTTGGTGAGGACCGCGCCACGATGGAGCGCTTTGTGGACCTGGGTTGCTACATCGCCTATGGCGGCGCGGCGACCTTTAAGCGTAACGACGAGGTTCGCGAGGCATTCGCGGCAACCCCGCTCGATCGCATTTTGTTCGAGACGGACTGCCCGTACATGGCGCCCGAACCCATCCGTGGCCTGGAATGCGAGCCTGCGATGATATCCATCACGGCAAATGCGCTGGTCAATGACCGTGTCGATCGTACCGGCGAGGATGCTGAGGCAATCGCGCGAGCAGCTTGGGAAAATGCCTGCAAACTTTTTTTCAAAAATAGTTCTTGCGTTCGCGGTGGCGCTCCGTTATTCTAATTCCTGCACGCGGGCGTGGCGGAATTGGCAGACGCGTACGGTTCAGGTCCGTATGGGGGCAACCCCATGAAGGTTCAAGTCCTTTCGCCCGCACCATTGATCGAAAGAGCTCCCAGCAATGGGAGCTTTTTTGTTATGGGCCCATCGCAGGGACTTGAACCTGTGAAGGAGCGAGCGTAAAGAAAACGCGGAGCGTTTTTAGCGAGCTGGCGAGTCCGCCGGCAGGCGGGCGAAGCCGGTGCGGATCCGCGAAGCGGATACGCGGACGTCCTTTCGCCCGCACCATTGATCGAAAGAGCTCCCAGCAATGGGAGCTTTTTTGTTATGCACGATCTCCTTGGACGGGTATCCTAATGCCAACGTGTGCCTATCAGAGGAGAGACCATGCTGTTTTCCGGTATCATCGCCGCCCTTACCAGCCTTTTGATTCCCATCATCATCCTGTTGTTGCTGCTCCCCAACGCCTGCTACGTCGTTGAGCAGCAGCACGCTGTGATCATCGAGCGCTTGGGTAAGTTCAATCGTATCGTCAACGCGGGCTTCCACGTGAAGGTGCCCGTGATCGACCGCAAGGCCGCCACGGTGAGTCTGCGCACCATGAAAAATGGTTTTGGCATCGACGTTAAGACCCAGGACAACGTGACCATTGGCCTTGAGGTCTCCGCTCAGTACCACGTGAGCTATGACATGGGCGCCGGCCCGGCAGATTCGGGCATCTACAAGAGCTACTATAT
>CABSMN010000162.1 GCA_902478765.1 uncultured Collinsella sp. | reverse complement strand
TGCAGCGTAGTCTCGTGGGCTCGGAGATGTGTATAAGAGACAGATAATGCTGCCCAGACCGGCAAGCAGACTCTGCGACTGATCGGCGACCACATTAAAGCGGATGTCGAACGTCTGAAGGAACCAAATGACCACCGTAGCGGCAAAGATAATGGTGAAGGCCTTGGTGATGAAGTCCTTGGCCTTATCCCATGCCAGCATCACCGTCGTCTTAACGCTCGGCAGGCGGTAATTGGGGAGCTCCATGATAAACGGTACCGGGTCGCCCTTAAATGCCGTGCGGTTGAGCACCAAAGCCGCTATGCATCCGACCGCAATGCCAATCAGATAGAGCGAGACCATGGCGGGAACTGTCGCCTGCGGGAAAAACGCCCCGCACAGCAGACCGTAGACCGGCAACTTGGCCGAACAGCTCATGAACGGCGTGAGCATGACCGTCATCTTGCGGTCGTGCTCGGATGGGAGCGTACGGGTCGACATGATAGCCGGCACGGTGCAGCCAAAACCGACGAGCATGGGCACAAAGCTGCGGCCCGACAGGCCAAAGCGACGCAATACCTTATCCATGACAAAGGCCACGCGCGCCATGTAGCCCGAGTCCTCCAAAATGGAAAGGAACAAAAAGAGCACGACGATGATCGGCAGGAAGGTCAGCACGCTGCCCACGCCCGTGAGAACACCGTCGACGGCCAGCGAGCGCACCACGTCGTTGGTGCCGAACGCCTTGAGACCCGCATCGGCCGAGGCGATGATGGCAGCGACGCCGTCCTCCATAAGTCCCTGCAACGCCGCGCCGATCACGCCAAACGTCAGCCAAAAGACGAGGCCCATGATCACCAGGAACGCCGGAATGGCTGTGTAACGACCTGTCAGGATGCGGTCAATCTTGACGGAGCGCACGTGCTCGCGGCTCTCGTGCGGCTTTACGACGCAGCGCCCGCACACGTCGCCGATAAAGCCGAAGCGCATGTCGGCCAGCGCAGATAGACGGTCGGTGCCGGCCTCGCCCTCCATCTGGGTAATGATGTGCTCGATGGCGTCAAGCTCGTTGCGATCCAGATGAAGTGCCTCGGTCACCAGCTCGTCGCCCTCAACCAGCTTGGTCGCCGCAAAACGCACGGGAATGTGCGCCGTCGCGGCATGGTCCTCGATCAGGTTGGCAATGCCGTGGATGCAGCGATGCAGTGCACCGCCGTCTGGACCATCGGGCGCACAGAAGTCCAGGCGACCGGGGCGCTCACGGAACCGCGCCACGTGCAAGGCATGATCCACCAGCTCGCCGATACCCTCGTTGCGGGCAGCGCTAATGGGGACAACGGGCACGCCCAACAGGCTCTCGAGCAGGTTGACGTCCACGGCGCCGCCGTTGGCCGTCACCTCGTCCATCATGTTGAGCGCGATGACCATGGGACGATCGAGCTCCATAAGCTGCAGCGTCAGGTACAGGTTACGCTCGATGTTGGTGGCGTCGATGATGTCGATGATGGCGTCGGGGTCTTCGTCCAAGATGAATTGGCGGCTGACGATTTCTTCGCCCGTGTACGGCGACAACGAGTAAATACCGGGCAAGTCGGTAACGCTCGCCTCGGGGTGGTTACGGATAGTGCCGTCCTTGCGGTCGACCGTCACGCCGGGAAAGTTACCGACATGCTGGTTGGAGCCCGTCAGCTGGTTGAATAACGTGGTCTTGCCGCAGTTTTGGTTGCCGGCGAGGGCAAAGTGCAGCGGCGCGCCCTCGGGCACGGCCGTCTTTGCCGCACGGGGCGAATACGTCCCCTCGCCCAGGGCCGGATGCTCCGTCGTGCCGATTGCGGCGTTAGCACGCGGACCCGTATCGGTGTCGTGAATACCCACAAGCTCGATGCGAGCGGCATCGTCCTTGCGCAGTGTCAACTCGTAGCCACGCAGGCGGATCTCGAGCGGGTCGCCCATGGGGGCGTACTTCATCATGGTGACTTCGGTGCCCGGCGTTAGGCCCATGTCCAAAATATGCTGTCGGAGTGCCTGATCGTCCGATGCCACCGATGCGACAACGGCGTCCTTTCCAATCTCGAGTGTATCGAGCTTCACGCGCTCATCCTTTCGTTAGACGCGGTTAACCGTTTACCGGGGCTAACCAACTCGTAACGACAAATGATAGCGCTCTGAACTATTTTATAAAGTCAAATACCGATGTTTACCTGCGCAAACTTTATGCGGTGCGCCCCGAAAGCTCTTTGCGCATACCGCTCAGCGAGATCGAAATGGAACCCGACCGCGCGGTAGCAGTGAGTCGATCACCCTCAACCGACCCCGTGCATGTAAAGGGCGCCTTGCCCATCAAGACGTGGGAGATAGTACCCGAGAGCTCAAAGAAATCGCACTCAGAGCGGGCACCCGAGAGAGCGATATTGAGACCCCTGACGTTTAGTACTGCCCTGAGCGCGCCGTTCACCCCATGTGAAAACGTCACCTCGCCGCGCTTGCTCCCCACCGGCGTCTGGGCCAAAACCACATACGTACCCTCAAGCATGGCTCCTCCTCTAAGCAGACTTTTTGAAACGGGCAAGTAGTCTACTTTTACATATGGCGCTCCAGGAAACGGAAGGCCAGGCGGATCCAAGGACGGACTGCCACCTGCTTGTCCTCGTTGTCGACCGCGGTGTTGGCGTTGCCGAGCGAAAGGCCGTGACCGCCCTGGTCAAAGACGTGCATCTCGCAAGCGACGCCCTCCTCGGCCATGCGCTGCGCAAACGGATAGACCTGTGCGATCGGCGCTGTCTTGTCGTCGGACACGCCCCACACAAAGGTCGGCGGCATCTGGCGCGAAACATGCGTGGTAGGGCAAATGTCGGTCAGGTGCTCATCGGTCGCCTCGCCGCCCGTCACCATCGACAGATAGTCGTTGAGCAAATCGCGCCCTGTCTTGCCACCCGTCTTGGGCACGCGCAGGTCGATGCGCGGGTCACGCGTCTGCATATCGCGCACATAGGCAAGGTCGAGCAACGGATAGCCCAGCACCACGGCGTCGGGACGAATGTCGTCCGGACGCGCCCCGGCAAGTGCCGCGAAGGGGCCGGTCTTCCACTGCGTTGCCAGCGAGGCGCAAATCATGCCGCCAGCAGAAAAGCCCACGACGCACACGCGCTTGGGATCGACATGCCACTCGTCGGCATTCGCACGCACCGTGGCGACCATCTTGGCAAGATCTGCCTGGGGGTGCGGAAAGCTCACGTCACCCGTAGAACTTGTGACATAGTTGAGCACAAAGGCCTGGTAACCGTGATCCAAAAACGCAAACGCCACGGGATCCTGCTCATGCGGAGCGATATGCGTAAACGCACCTCCGCCGCAGATAATCACGGCAGGGCGGCGGCCATTCGGTTTATCGGGCAGCGGTTCGGCACCCAAATACGTAAACGTCGCCGGATATTCCTCGGTCGGCTCCTCGCCCCACAGCGCATGGTTCTCGACAATCATATGTGCTCCCTTCGCGCAAATTAAGCGCCATTGTTTTTCGCCTTCAAGCGTACCCCACTTGAACCCGTGACGCAGAAACACGCCAGCAATAAGTTTCCCTTCAACTGATATATCACATAATCCCAGCTCAGAGGTATCGCTGAGCAGCGTAGAATAGGGGGTGTTGACCAAGCCGCGAAACAGATATGAAACGTTTCCGGCAAACCAAACGCGCGATATGCGCCTATTTAAGTTGGAGGCAACTATGGGTCTGCTCGATTCGCTTAAGTCCACCTTCACCTCGACCGGCGAGGCGTCCGTTCCGCCCGCAGCAAGCTTCGCCACCCGCGAAGGCGTCATCTATGCCCCCGTCAACGGCGTGCTCGTCAACCTGGACGAGGTTCCCGACGAGACGATCGCCTCGGGCATGCTTGGCCAGGGCTATGGCATCGAGCCCATTACCGGCACCATCTATGCGCCCGCCAACGGCCGCATCGGCGCCACCACTGTCACCAACCACTCCATTGGCATGATCACCGAGGACGGTCTTCGCGTGTTCATCCATGTTGGCCTGGGCACCGTGGAAATGAACGGCAAGGGTTTTGCCCGCTTTGTCGAGATGGGCGATGTGGTCAAGGCAGGCCAGCCGCTCATCAGCTTCGACCGCGAGGCCATTAAGGCCGCTGGTCACGAGGACATCGTGACCGTCATCGTCTCCGAGCTCGATCGTCTTAAGAGCTGTCTCTTATACACATCTCCGAGCCCACGAGACTACGCTGCATCT
>CABSMN010000161.1 GCA_902478765.1 uncultured Collinsella sp. | reverse complement strand
TACACTTCTAGCTTCGTCGGCAGCGTCAGATGTGTATAAGAGACAGCAGATGGGCAGCGGCTTAACACCATCGATGGGCGCCAGATCGTCGTTGAGCATATCCTCGTCCACGTTGGCCACATACAGGATGGGCTTCATGGTGAGCAGGAACAGGCCCTTGGCAGCGGTGCGCTCCTCGTCGGTCATCTCCATAGACGCAGCGCGCTTGCCCTCGTTGAGCCAGGCGAGCAGGCGCTTGGCGACCTCGAACTTGGGCATGAGCTCCTTGTCGCGCTTGGCCTCCTTCTCGAGCTTGGGCAGCTGCTTCTCGAGCGTGCCCATGTCGGCCAGGATGAGCTCGGTCATGATGGTGTCAGCATCGCCAGCGGGATCGACGAACTCGCCCGTGCGGCCCACCTCGCGCATGACGTTGGGGTCTTTAAAGTAGCGCACGACCTCGCAGATGGCGTCGGTCTCGCGAATGTTGGCCAGGAACTGGTTGCCCAGGCCCTCGCCCTCGTTGGCACCCTTCACCAGGCCAGCGATGTCGACAAACTCGACCGTAGCCGGCACAATGCGGCCGGGGTTAACGATGTCGGCGAGCTTTTGCAGGCGGCTATCGGGCACATCGACGATACCCACGTTGGGGTCGATCGTGGCAAACGGGTAGTTGGCGGCAAGGCCGGTCTTTTTGGTAAGCGCGGTGAACAGCGTCGACTTGCCCACGTTGGGCAGGCCCACGATACCGATGGAAAGGGACACGACAGCTCCTTTTGGTACAGATACTTCAAACTGCATAAGTATAGCGCCGCCGCAGCATCTGGGCGAACCCGGACGCCACGGCGGCACGAATGAAGCAGAGATAGGGGTCGCTGACTAGTCCGCGAGTTTCTCCACCTGATCGAGCATCTTGTCGAGCTTGGCCTTCGCCTCAGCCTTGACCTTCTGGGCTTCTTCGTGGGCCTTAGCCTTCTGGGCGGCCTTTTCCTCGGCCTCGGGATCGACGACGACCAGGTTGGATGCATCATGCTCAACCAACTTGAGCGCATGGTCAGGGCACACCTTGACGCAGGCTCCGCAGCCCAAGCAATACGTGGACTCCAGTGCAAAGCGGCCGCTTCCCACCAGGTCACAGGCAAACGTGGGGCACACGTTGACGCACTCGCCGCACGACGTGCACTTGTCAAAATCGCATTCCGGCGTGCTCACCTGCATGTTCTGGGCAAGCTCGGGGTGGTTTTGCAACGTCGAGAGCACCAGTTGGCGCCCGTGCGTGAGCAAACGGCGACGCTTGGCCGACGTGGCACCGCACATGGTGTTGAGCGTACGCTCAAGCTGCGTGATCTGGTGACGGTGGGCCTTCAACTTCTGCGTCACCGAGGCCAGCGCCGCCGTCGCCGGATTGAGCTTGGTCACCGTCAGGCCCGTGGTGCGGGCAATCTTATCCATGTACTCCTTGCGCTCGTACTCGCGGCGCTTATGACATTTGAGGCTCTTGGGGTCGACCTCCAGGCCCATGCCCGTACCGGCCCACTCCTCGGCAGTGGCGATGGCCTCGCCCAGAATATCCTCGCCACCGGTGTTGCGGCACTTATCGCACACGCCCAACGGCAGGTACACGCTCACGTTGGGATAGTCGGCCAGCACCGAGAACCAGGTCTCGGCCGTAATATCGCCCACGCAGGCAACGACGACCTCGTTTTCGCGCGGCATGCGCTTGAGGGCGCGCGTGCAGGTAACGTAGGCGGTCTCGTGGCTCGTAGCTGCAGAGACAATGTCGTCGTAAAGGTTTTTGGGCGCCAGGCGCGGCGAAATAATCGCCTCGGTCGGACAGGCAGCGGCGCACAGGCCGCACTTGCGACAGGAGTCGAGGATCTCGATAGCGTCTTCCTCGACCTCGATAGCGTTGACCGGGCACACATCCATGCACGCGGTGCAACCGCTCTTTTCGTTTTTGCAGGTCAAGCACGGAATGGTGTTGCCGCGCGGACGCTCCTTGTAGTCGGCAGGATTCCACTGCGGCGCCGACGGATCGAGTGCGTCGGTCACACCGCCAAGCGGGTTTTTAAGAAAGTCGAAACCCTTGCTGATTTCGATAATGTCATCAAACAGATCGTGTTCCTGCGCCATGCGCGGCCCCTCCCTGAGCAGTGCAAACAAGCAAGAAATAATGATACGCCATCGGCCCGTGCCTCGAGCAAATTACACGCGGAGCACCTTTGGGACAAATAGCCTATGGCCTATCGCCGCCTCGATTGCACAAGGTCAATCAAGCGCCAAACTATGCCTCGCACATGAGCTGCACGAGCTTTTGTTTGGTCACCTTGGCCTGCTCGTTGGCCATATTACGCTCGTTTCTAAAGGCCGCATTTGCAACACTCTGCAGGTCGGCATCGGAAATCTCGCCAAGGCCCAGATCCTCGAGCGTCGTCGGCAGACCAACACGCTGACAAAACTCGAGCACCTGTTCAAGCTCGGGCGCACGCTCCAGACGAAGCTGGACCACCAGACCAAACGCTACGGCCTCGCCGTGCATGGCCTTGCACTCGGGCAGAATCGTCAGGCCATTGGAGATGGCATGCGCCAACGCCAAGCCACCGCTCTCAAAGCCAACGCCCGAAAGCAGAATATTGCACTCGATCAGGCGCTCAACCGCTGGTGACATGCGACCCTTCTTGAGGTCGCGCTTAGCAGCGACACCACACTCCATAAGTGTGTCGTAGCAGGCACGTGCCGCGACCAGGGCAAAGTGCCCCGGCGTTCCACCATGCTCGTTGGCGCCGTGCGCCGCGGCGCACGAACGCGCCTCAAAGTACGTTGCCAGTGCGTCGCCCATACCGGCGACCGTCATACGCAGTGGGGCCGCCGCGACCACGTTGGTATCGACCACGACCAGGTCCGGATTCTTCTCGAGCATCAGATAGCGATCGAACGACCCATCCTCGTGATACAGCACTGAAATCGCGCTGCACGGACCGTCCGTCGAAGCCGCCGTGGGGCATACACACAACGGCAGCTCAGCATAAAACGCAACGGCCTTAGCGATATCGAGCATCTTGCCACCACCGATACCGACTACCATGTCGCAATACTCGGCCCGCGCTTCCTTGGCCATTTCGACAACGGCATCTTCCGTACACGGACCGTTGTAAATTTTAAAGAACGGCTCGCTTAGTTCTTCATCCAGAAATCCATCGACGATCTGCCTGCACAGCCGATCCTCGGTGCCCTGGTCAAACAAGACATAGGCAGCGCAGCCCAACCATGACAAATACCTGCCCTGACGCGAAAGTTCGCCCGGCCCCTGAACATACCGGCCGGGACCGCCATAAACCATAGGAAGCGCCATACGAGAATCCGCCCTTCATCAAACAACGATTGGTGCAAAGTAACCTGACCCCTTTGCACCATAGCAAAAGGGGCAAAGCCATCTGTTGGCTTTGCCCCTTCCTTAGCTTGATTTACTCATCCATGAGATAGTAGTGGCCCAGCGCGTCGGCACCCAGGATGGCGTTTGCGACCATCTCGGGCGTCACCTCAAACGGCATGTTGCACATGGTGTCCTCGGGCGCGCAAGCGGCCTCGGCAACGACCATGGCCTGCTCGCGCGTAACCTCGGCAACGCCAAGCTCCTTCATCGTGACCGGCAGGCCCAGCTCAATGCAGAAGCCCAGGACTTCCTCGAGTTTCTCAGTCGGAGCATCCTCGAGTACCAGCTGGACGATGGTGCCAAAGGCGACCTTCTCGCCGTGATACATGCCGTGGCACTCGGGCAGCATCGTCAGACCATTGTGGATGGCATGAGCAGCAGCAAGGCCCGAGCTCTCAAAGCCAATGCCCGAAAGCAGCGTATTGGCCTCGATGATATGCTCGACTGCAGGCGTGAGCGCACCCTTCTCCAGCGCGACCTTGGCCTTGACGCCATCGGCCATAAGCGTCTCGTAGCAAAGCTTGGCGAGCGCCAGACCGGCCATGCCGCCCTTGCCGCCAGCGCAGGTGCCACCGTCGGCATCATGCGTCGCCTGGGCCTCAAAGTAGGTTGCGAGCGCATCGCCCATACCGGAAACCGTCAGGCGCACCGGGCTCGCCGCGATAACCGTCGTATCCATCAGGACAATGTTGGGGTTTGCCTTAAGGAAGAGATATTTATCGAACTGGCCATCGTCGGTGTAGAGCACCGAAAGCGCCGAACACGGGGCATCGGTCGAAGCAATGGTGGGGCAAATGATAACCGGGGACTCCAGGTAATCTGTCTCTTATACACATCTGACGCTGC
>CABSMN010000160.1 GCA_902478765.1 uncultured Collinsella sp. | reverse complement strand
CGTCGGCAGCGTCAGATGTGTATAAGAGACAGATCCCGACGACCCCGCCCGCATGCCCATCTCGGCGGCGCGGCGCAGCATCTACACCGCCATCTCCGCACTTCGCCATGCCGGATACGAAATTGAGTACAAGCGCGGCGTGGGTTATCGGCTCTTGACCCGTCCGCTCACCGACGAAGAGATCATCCGGCTCCACGGTATGGTCATGCGCAACCGCTCCACGCCCATCGCCATTCGAAAGAGCATGGCGCAGCACTTGGTCGCCATGGCGAGCGCCGACGTTCGCGGCTACCTCGATGCACCCGAGCCCGCTCCAAGCGTGGGCGGCAAATCCACCAAGACCACGCACACGCCTGTCAAGCGCATCGATGCCTGCGAGCTCATCGAGCAGGCCATCGACCACGGAACCACGGTGAGTTTTGATATTTCGAGTGTCACGGCACGCGGAGAGGTCGAAGTGGCACGGATGACACTCCGGCCCTTTGCCATCAAGCAACGAGACGGCATCTCGTATTTGCTGGGAACGGTCTATGACGCGCGAGGCGCCGATGACACGTTGCGTACCGTAGAGATCGGCCGAATGAGAAACGTCACCACACGTCTCCTCGACGGCAAGAAGCTCTTCGCCGCCCTGGACGAGGACGACGCCTCCTCCGCCGCATAAGACCCTCCGCCGCCCATTCGACTACCCGTACCGCCCATCCGATTCTGTATTAAAAAACCCGCCAGGCTGTTGTAAAAATGGACATCAGCGCTACTATAGTCCCACTTGCACTTTGTCCCAGTGCAGTGTTTCCAGCCATTTTTATACTGGGGGTAATGATATGAAGGACATCACCATCAGCCGCAGGAGCCTTCTGGTCTCCGCCGGCCTGCTCGCGCTCGCCCCGCTCGCCGGATGCGGCGGCAACTCTGGTTCCGGCTCTGCTGCCGCTGGTTCCGACTACACCATCGGCGTTCTGCAGCTCACCGAGCACTCCGCACTCGACGCCGCCAACGATGGCTTTGTCAAGGCCATCAAGGAGAGCGGCCTTAAGGTCAAGATCGACCAGAAGAACGCCCAGAACGACCAGTCCACGTGTAAGTCCATTGCCGACAAGTTTGTGGGCGACAACGTCAACCTGATTTATGCCATCGCCACGCCCGCCGCGCAGGCTGCCGCTGGCGCCACGGCCGATATCCCCATCGTGGGCTGTGCCATCACCGACTACGCCGCCTCCGGCCTGGTCCAGGACAACGACAAGCCCGGCACCAACGTCACGGGCGCTTCCGACCTCACCCCGGTCGCCGAGCAGCTCGAGATGATGCAGAAGGTCCTGCCCGACGTTAAAAAGGTCGGCCTGCTCTACTGCACCGCCGAGTCCAACTCCGACGTCCAGATCAAGGCCGCCAAGAAGGAGCTCGACAAGCTGGGCCTCGAGTACACTGACTTCACCGTCTCGAGCTCCAACGAGATTCAGTCCGTCGTCGAGTCTGCCGTGGGCAAGGTCGACGCGCTGTACTCCCCCACTGACAACACCATCGCCGCGGGCGCTTCGCAGGTCGGCCAGATCTGCAAGGAGAATAAGCTCCCCTTCGTGACCGGCGAGGAGGGTATGTGCATGGCCGGCGGCCTGTTCACCCTCTCCATCAACTATAAGGACCTGGGCTACGCCGCGGGCGAGATGGCCGTTAAGATCCTGAAGGGCGAGGCCAAGCCCGAGGATATGCCGATCAAGCACCTCTCGAGCAAGGACCTGGTCGTCGTCAAGAACGACGAGATGGCCGAGGCCCTAGGCATCGACCTTTCCGCTCTGGACGAGTAGCGCCATGCGCGGTAACGCGTCTAGGGCCCGCACGCGCGCCACAGCCGCGTTATTCAATATCTGAGTCCTTGGGGCGAACGCTAAAGACCGGCGTTCGCCCTGCTTGTTTCGGATGAGACAAAACATCCGTCCGCGGCTCTTTTATGCATTGGTACCGCTATTATGGAAAATCACGTGTCCACCCTATCCTAGGAGGTATGAAGCATGCTCATTGCATTGCAGGGCGCCGTTTCGCAGGGCGTCCTCTGGGGCATTATGGTGCTTGGCGTGTTTATCACGTTCCGCCTGCTCGACATCCCCGATATGACCTGCGACGGCAGCTTTGCCCTCGGCGGCTGTGTCTGCGCCGTGCTCATCGTCAACAATAACGTCGACCCCTTGCTCGCCGTGCTGGCCGGCATGTGCGCCGGCGCCATCGCGGGCGCCGTCACGGGCATCTTGACCACCGTCTTTGAGATTCCCGCAATCCTCGCCGGAATCCTTACGCAGATCAGTCTGTGGTCCATCAACCTGCGCATCATGGGTAAGTCCAACACGCCCATCCTTGCCAAGGGCACTATCTTCTCATCCGTCAGCAACATGACGGGCCTGCCGCAGTCCACTGTTGCCATTATCCTAGGCATTGTGCTGGCCGTGGCCATCGTCGCCATCCTGTACTGGTTCTTTGGCACCGAGATCGGCTCGGCTCTGCGTGCCACCGGCAACAACGAGTACATGATCCGCGCCCTGGGCGTTAACACCAACACCACCAAAATGATCGCCCTCGTGCTCTCCAACGCCCTCATCGGCCTTTCGGGCGCGCTCATCTGCCAGAGCCAGAAGTATGCCGACATCGGCATGGGCACCGGCGCCATCGTTATCGGTCTTGCCGCCATCGTCATCGGCGAGGTGCTCGGTCGCCTGCTGCCCGGCGGCCTCACGCAGTTTAGCGTCCGTCTTGCTTCCGCCGTCTTTGGCTCCGTGGTGTACTTCCTTATCCGCGCCATCGTGCTGCAGCTGGGCATGGACGCCAACGACATGAAGCTGCTCTCTGCCGTGATCGTCGCCGTGGCCCTGTGCGTGCCCGTGGTTTGGGAGCGCTATAAGCTCCGCAGCTCCTACACGAAGGGAGATGAGGCAGATGCTTAAGCTCTCGCACGTCAAGAAGACCTTTAACAAGGGCACCGTCACCGAGAAGCGCGCGCTCACCGGCGTCGACCTCACCCTCAACGATGGCGACTTTGTAACCGTGATTGGCGGCAACGGCGCCGGCAAGTCCACGCTGCTCAATATGATCGCCGGCGTGTATCCACTCGATTCGGGTGTTATTGAGCTCGACGGCACCGACATCTCGCGTCTGAGCGAGTCGCAGCGCGCCAAGTACCTAGGCCGTGTGTTCCAGGATCCCATGCGCGGCACCGCAGCCGACATGCAAATTGCCGAGAACCTGGCCCTCGCCAAGCGCCGCGGCCAGCGTCGCGGTCTTTCGTGGGGCGTCACCAAGGCCGAGAAGGACGAGTACGTTGAACTGCTCAAGCGTCTGGACCTTGGTCTGGACACGCGCCTCAACGCCAAGGTCGGCCTGCTCTCGGGCGGCCAGCGCCAGGCACTCACCCTGCTGATGGCCACGCTCACCAAGCCGCGTCTGCTGCTGCTCGACGAGCACACGGCGGCCCTCGACCCCAAGACGGCCTCTAAGGTGCTCAACCTGACCGAGGAGATCGTCGACGAGAACCACCTGACCACGCTCATGGTCACGCACAACATGAATGACGCCATCCGTCTGGGCAATCGCCTGATCATGATGCACGAGGGCCACGTTATCTACGACGTGGCGGGCGACGAGAAGAAGTCGCTCACCGTCGCCGACCTGCTGCAGAAGTTCGAGGAGGTCTCGGGCGGCGAGCTCGCCAACGACCGCATGCTGCTGAGCTAAAACCTGCCAATAAGGGACAGGTTTATTTTGGCAGGTTTTATCTGCGCAAACGTCAAAACCGCCGCAAAGGAACAGATACCTTTGCGACGGTTTTCGCATATCATGTCGATAATCCAGCGTCAGCAGGAACCACTGGTTAAGAACTAAGGAAACTGCCATGAGAAGACTCCTTCCCCGTCTTGCTTGACCGCCGCACTCCTTGCCGGCGTGCTCGCCGGCGGCCCAGCTTACGCCACCGCGGCCACCCCATCTCAAGTTATCGGCCCGTCCGATGTGATCGGACGGGCTTTTTGGTGGGTATCATGGTTGAATGATCATTAGGAGGTTTTCCCTACATGGAATTGTTTGAACCGATTCTTCATTTCTTTGAGCAGCGCTGGGTCCACAACATCATCTGGGCCGTCATCTTGGTAATAGTCACCGCCATCGCCGCCAAGGTGGCATCCAAGACCCTGCGCCACCTACTCAACCGAGACGACAACCCGCTTCCCGCATCGAGCATCTTCATCAACATCGCGCGTGCCGTCATTTGGATCTGTCTC
>CABSMN010000159.1 GCA_902478765.1 uncultured Collinsella sp. | reverse complement strand
CGCGACAACGGCTTTGGCAAGCTGCCGGTGTGCGTGGCCAAGACGCAGTACAGCTTTAGCGACAACGCCAAGGCCCTGGGCGCTCCCGAGAACTTCCGCATCACGGTGCGCGAGCTCAAGGTTTCCGCCGGTGCCCACTTTGTGGTCGCACTGACTGGCAGTGTTCTGACCATGCCGGGCCTGCCCAAGGTCCCTGCGGCCGAGAACATCGACGTCGACAACGACGGCAACATCACCGGCCTGTTCTAAGCCTGCTGCCCATAGCTGCTTGTCCGCCCCGCCGTGCCCACAAGGCCCGGCGGGGCTTTTTTATCCTTAGGCCCGCGCATGTCTTGTAGATACCGACGGGCTCTGCCCATCATAGGCTTTTGCGCGGGTAGAATGCATGGATAACTTGATGCTCACGCGCGACGGAAAGGAATCGTTGCATGGATCAGGACAAGACAACCGTGATGGGCGGCTACGGTTCCGCGCAGGCTGGCGATAGCGCCGATGCGACCCGCGTTGTTCCCAACCCCGGATATACCGACCCCGCCGCGACGCAGCCTTCTGCCGAGCCCACCCGGGTTATGGGCTATGGCGACACGGCGCAGGATTCTTGCGCTGCATCTTCGCAAGGCCCCTATGGCAACGCAGCTCCGGACCCGTTTGATTATGCGTCGCAGGATTCTTATGCCGCTTCGACACCGAATCCCTATGATGACCTGCCGCAGAATCCCATTCCGCAGCCTCAGCAGACGACGTATATGCCTCGCACGGCGCAGCCTCGCTACGAGTCGCGCGAGCCGTATCGCGAGTACCCCAAGTCGATTCCGCAATATGGCGAGGACGAGGAGAAGAAGCCGTCGCGTTCGTCGAGCGTGATCAAGAAGATCCTCATCGTGCTGGCGATCTTCTTTGCGCTGTCGGTTGTGTTTGCCATCGTGTCGGGCATGCTCAACAAGCGAGGGAGTTCAACGGCCGATACCACTGCCGAGCAAACCGAGTCCGCCTCGTCTAGCACCGTCGATCTGAGCGATATCCCGGGGCAGTACTGGTCCAACGCCAAAAAGCTTCTCAAGTCGCGCGGCGCCGATCTTTCGAATGCCGTGGTCCTGACTGATGATGGCTCAACGCCCGTCATCGATGCCAACTGGGTCGTTACTTCTGCCTACTATAACGACAACGGCAACCTCGAAATTCAACTCACGCACAAGAACAGCTCGGGCAACTCGTCCGGCGGCCAAAGCGGTACCGACAGCTCGAGCTCCAATACGCTGGAGGACTTGAGCAACAAGGCACAGGAGTTGGGAGACAAGGCGCAAGAGCTGGGCGATACGGCACAAAACCTGGGCGACACCGCGCAGAACTTGGGCGACATGGCGACGGATGCCTGGAACGCACTGCAAAACGGCATCTCGGGCGCGCAGGGAAACTAGCTGTTAAGCGGGCTACAGCTGCTCTGCTGGACGGTCGGGCGAACTAAAGCCCGAGTCAAACGTAACGACGCATGAGACGTTGGGCCGGCGCTCGTGCACGATGCGCGTGACGAGCTCCAGCAGCTCCTCGTCGGATATGTCAAAGCCGTCGGGGCGCACCAGGTCAAACGAAACGAACCCGTCGTGCTCGTGCAGGTCGTGGATGGAGAGCGCGGGATCGATCTGCATGACGCCGCGCTTGACCCAGCCGCGCAGATCATCGCCGGTTGTCGCGATGGGGTCGCAGTGCAGCGTGATGCCAATGCCCATCTGGCGCTTGATGTCGTGCTCGATGGTGTCCAGGATCTCGTGGTGCTCAAATGCGTCGCCCTCGCCGGGCATCTCCACGTGGGCGCTGGCAAACTGACGACCGGGGCCGTAGTCGTGCACCATCAGGTCGTGTGTGCCCAAGACCTGCGGATAGGACATGATCTTGTCGCGGATTGCCTGGACGAGCTTGGGGTCGGGCGCTTGCCCCAGCAACGGGCTGATGGCGTCGCGCACCAGGCCCATGCCACTGATGCAGATGAAGACGCCCACGCCCAGGCCCGCCCAGCCGTCGAGGTCAAAGCCGGTCGTCTGCGAAATAAGCGCTGCGGCCAGGACCGATCCCGAGGTGATGACGTCGTTTTTGGAGTCCTGTGCTGTGGCGATGAGTGTTTCGGAATCGATACGGTTGCCCAGCGCACGGTTGAATGCGGCCATCCAGAATTTGACGAGCATGGACAAGACGAGAGCGGCTAGGGAGACCAGCGTGTAGGCGGTGGGGGAGGGCTTGATGATCTTAGTGACCGACTCGAGGATCAGGTTGATGCCGACGGCGCAAACCAGGACGGCGACGAACAGACCGGCTAGGTACTCGTAGCGACCGTGGCCATAGGGGTGGCCTTCGTCTGCCGGGCGGCTGGCAAGGCGGAACCCGAGCAGGCTCACGATGTTGCTCGAGGCGTCGGAGAGGTTGTTGAAGGCGTCGGCGATGAGCGAGACAGAGCCGGCGAGCAGGCCCGCGATGCCCTTGGCCAGGCACAGAGTGATGTTGAGGCCAATGCAGATGAGGCTTGCGGCGAAGCCCGCGTTGGTGCGGCAGGAGGTATCGACCGGCTCGCCCTCGCTGCCGGGAACAAGCGTATGTACCAGCCGATTTACAAATAGCATAGCGGTCGTCCTCACAATCATGTTTAAGGGGATAGTGTAGCTCGCGCGGAGGCGCTGTGCACCGATGCTCAGAAAATGCAGTAATGGTCTGCCGGTGCTAACGAGCGAGCCTTCTCGTCTGCCTGGGTGGTCCATTTTGGGCCACATGGGTATGGGCATGTGCCTGTTTGCTCGACATACTTAACGTCGATAGCCCCTGTGCAAAGGAGGACGTTTCCATGGACGAGATGTTTGCCATTAAATGTCAAAACTGCGGCGGCCCTATGTACTCGCACCAGGCTAAGCGCAGCTTTGAGTGCGCCTATTGCGGCGCGGTCATTCCGTGGCAGGCGGACGCCGGAGAGCCCAAGAGCGCTTTGGGCATTCGCCATACGCCGTTGACGGTGGTGGATGGACTGCTCAAGCTCACGCATGTGTCGCAACTCGAGCGCCCGGAGGACCCGGACTGGTATTTCTTCAATTCGCACTGGCGCAATCAGTCGGTCCTGGAACATCTGCTGTGGGAGGATTGCGGCACGGCGCAGGAGTTCCAAGAGGCCACGCATGTGAGCATTCCCTGCCCCTTCTGCGGAGCGTCCTTTGAGGGCGAGTCAACGCAGCGTGTGTTTGAGTGCCCGTCCTGCGGCAACAAGATCGGCATTGCCGACCTGCTCAAGCCCGGTACGTTTAGCAAGCGCCTGACCTTGGGCGTGGGTGCGGAGTATGTGCCGGAGCAGGGTATTCCATGCGAAATCTCGCCGCAGCAGGCGCGTGCCAACGCACTGCAGCTGGTGCGTCAGTACCCCGACGCCTTTGCCGGGCACGATGTAGAAGATGCGATCCAAAACGACATGATGCTCTTCTACTTCCCCATGGCGCTCGCGGATTTGCGCATGATGGCGTCCTTCCCGGGCAAGGGCCTGAGCAAGGAAACCCTGGTGTACTACGAGGTGCTCGACTGGGCGTATCCGCGGGCAAACTACCTGGACATTCGCCTCATGGGCATTTTGGAGCCGTGGGACTTTGCCAAGGTCGGTCCGTTCGATCCCGCCATGCAGGAAGGCGATTTCCGCGTCGTCTCCGTCGATGCGTCTACCAAGGACCAGGTGGTCATTGATAAGTTGGCGCTCGACGTTGCGGGCAACGACGCTGAGGCTGTACTGGGGCTCAATAAAAAGAGTATCCGCACGTGGGCTTGTAAGGCCCGCAAGCACAAGGACGGCCTAGTTATGGTGCCGGTCTACTTTGTCGACCGTCCGGCAACGGATGGCCGCGATGGCGAGCAGGTGCGCATTGCCGTAAACGGCCAGACGGGTCGTGCGGCAGCGGTGGTGTTTAGCGATAAGCGCGAAACGCACATTGTCGCACCGCTCAACCCGAGCCTGCATCTGTCCGGCGAAAGTACCGTGCATGCCGCGCCCATCGAGGTCAAATACGTTAAATCGCCGTTTCTGTACCAGATCGTGCGCCGTGGAGGCGGCGAGCAGCAGCATCAGGTTGCAGCGGTCGCCGAGGGTTCTTACCGAGAGGAGAAGCCCAAACGCAAGGGCTTGCTCGCTGCGATCTTTGGGAAGTAGGGAAGCGCAGCGCGGGACGGCTCACAGGCGTGCGGGCGTTTCGGTCGCAACGTGCCGCTACCCTTGCGCTTCGCCATTAGTCGCTTCGTTGATGGCGCGGTACTCGGCACTCAGCTCGCGCG
>CABSMN010000158.1 GCA_902478765.1 uncultured Collinsella sp. | reverse complement strand
TGCAGCGTAGTCTCGTCGGCTCGGAGATGTGTATAAGAGACAGCGTGGTTATCACCCAGTACGCCGGCCAGCCTGCTGCCGACGTCTTCCGCAATCGTCTGAATGCACTCGGCATTCCCGCCAAGCTGCACTATCCCATTGAGGGCTATCCGCACGACGTCGATCTGATCGTTTCAGACGAAGGCTACGGCAAGAACGAGTTCGTCGAGACCACGCGTCCTCTCGTTGTCGTGACGGCGCCCGGCCCTGGCTCGGGCAAGCTCGCCACTTGCCTCTCGCAGCTGTATCACGAGCATAAGCACGGCACTGCCGCCGGCTATGCCAAATTCGAGACCTTCCCGGTTTGGAATCTTCCTCTGACGCATCCGGTCAATATTGCCTATGAGGCCGCCACGGCAGACCTCGATGACGCCAACATCATCGACTCCTTCCACCTGGAGGCCTACAACAAGACCACGGTCAACTACAACCGCGACGTCGAGGCCTTCCCGGTAGTCCGTGCCCTGATGGAAAAGATCCTGGGCAAGAGCCCCTACCAGAGCCCTACGGACATGGGCGTCAATATGGTCGGCTTTGCCATCACCGATGACGATGCCTGCCGCGACGCTTCCAAGATGGAGATCGTCCGCCGCTACTTTACCGCGGTCGAAAATGTGCGCCGTACCGGCGTGGGCGATGAGCAAGTCGACCGTCTCAAGATTATTATGAAGAAGGCCGGCATCGATAAGAACTACTCACCGGCGCGCTCGGCGGCCCTCACCAGGGAGCAGCTGACGGGTGGTCCCGTGGGTGCCATGGTTATGCCCGATGGCTCCGTGGTGACCGGTAAGACCTCCACGCGCCTGGGCGCCGCAAGTTCGCTCATTATGAACGCCCTCAAGCATGTCTCGGGCGTCGACCTTGAGCTCGAGGTCATTAGCGATGAGGCGATCGAGCCCATCAGCAAGCTCAAGACGCATTTCCTGGGCAGCAAAAACCCGCGCCTCCACACCGACGAGACGCTTATGGCGCTGTCGATCACCTCGGCCACGAGTGAGACGGCCGCTCGCGTCCTTTCGGGCCTGGAGCAGCTGCGCGGTTGCGACGCCTTCTTTAGCGTGATTATCTCGCCGACGGACGAGACGGTACTGCGCAAGTTGGGCATCAACGTGTGCTGCGAGCCCAAGTTTGAGCGCCGCGGTTTCTTCCATCGCTAAGTTTGAAGCACCGCGGTAATTGCATTGCACTTTGGCCGTATCGGGTTAGCGCCCGGTACGGCTTTTTGATCAATAAAGCGTCTATTTCGGCGAAAAATAGCTGTTTACCTGCCTAGAAACAATTTGAGCGGTATACAATAACCGTAACTGTTTCATCCTTAGCGGGATGCCGCATGATGGATATTACCTGCCATCGTGAGGTGTGTCGGTCGCGCACGGCGCGTTAGATGCTCGTGCTCGGTTTGAGGAGGCTGCTATGGCGGGCAAGGGTCGTGCGAGTGTTAACGATATGAAGCGTGTCGAGGTGCTGGTGTTGATGGAGATCGACCAGCAAACCGAAGACAATGGCGGGCCGTATGGTTTCTCGCGCAAAACGCTTGCCGAGCGCGTGGGGGTTTCGCCGTATCGTGCCCGCGCCGCAATCGATCGCTTGGATTCCGAAGGTATGATTGATGTCGTCTCGCGTTATAGCGACGACGGCGGTCAGCTTGCAAATGGCATTTGCCTCACCGAACGTGGTGAGTGGTATCTTGAGGGCGTCCGTACCGGCATGCTCGTTCAAGAAATGCTTGAGGACGAGGTTGCTGATCGATAGCAGCATGTAACCCTTGCCATAGCGACGCCGCCTGGGAAACCGGGCGGCGTTTTGTTTCAAGATTGAGAAATGCAATCGCACGCGAGAAAAATTGCGGACGGTCCGCGGCGCGAGTATTACAATGAAGACCCGTAAGATGTGGATAAACAACTTCTACGGGAAGCGCAGGTAACTCAATATGACCAAGCATGTGTTCGTAACCGGTGGCGTGGTTTCGTCCCTGGGCAAGGGTATCACCGCGGCCTCGCTGGGCCGTCTGCTCAAGTCGCGTGGCTACAAAGTAACGATGCAGAAAGCCGACCCGTATCTGAACGTCGACCCCGGTACCATGAGCCCGTTCCAGCATGGTGAGGTCTTTGTAACCGAGGATGGTTACGAGTCCGACCTGGACCTGGGTCATTACGAGCGCTTTATTGATGAGAACCTGACCCGCGATTCCAACTTTACGACCGGCGCCATCTACAAGAGCCTGATTGCCCGCGAGCGTCGCGGCGACTTTTTGGGCGGCACCGTGCAGGTGATCCCGCACGTCACCAACGCCATCAAGGATAAGTTCCGCCGCATTGAGGAGCAGACCGGCTCCGATGTGGTCATCACCGAGCTGGGCGGCACGATCGGCGACATCGAGTCGCAGCCGTTTGTCGAGGCCATCCGCCAGTACCGCAAGGAGGCCGGTCCCGAGAACGTCTGCTACATCCATGTGTCGCTCGTTCCCTATATCGCTGCCGCCCATGAGGTCAAGACCAAGCCGACGCAGCATTCCGTCAAGGAGCTCCGCAGCTTTGGCATCCAGCCCGATATTATCGTTTTGCGCTCCGATCACCATATCGATGACGCCATCCGCGGCAAGATCGCGAGCTTCTGCGACGTCGACACCGACTGCGTCTTTACCAACGAAGACTGCGCGAGCATCTACGATGTTCCGCAGCTGCTTGCCGAGCAGGACTTTGACCTGCGCATTTGCGAGCGCCTGGGTCTGGACCCGCGCGAGCGCGACATGAGCGAGTGGAATGAGTTCCTGCGCAAGCAAAACCATGCCAACCAGCATGCCGATAAGGTCAAGATCGCCGTCGTGGGCAAGTACACCCAGCTGCCCGATGCCTACCTGTCGGTTATCGAGGCCCTGCATCACGCGGGCGTCTTCTACGATCGCCACGTGGACGTGCAGCTGGTCGACGGCGAGAGCCTCGACGAGCAGAACGTCTCCGAGGTCCTGGGCGATGCTTCGGGCATCTTGGTCCCTGGCGGCTTTGGCAAGCGCGCCCTGGAGGGTAAGATCCTCGCGGCCGAGTTCGCCCGCGAGCACAAGATTCCGTATCTGGGCATTTGCCTGGGTATGCAGGTGGCCGTGTGCGAGTTTGCCCGCAACGTCGTCGGCCTTGCCGGTGCCAGCTCGTCTGAGTTCGATCCGGACGGCCCGTTTAGCGTAATCGACCTGATGAGCTCGCAGGAGGATGTGACCGAGAAGGGCGGCACCATGCGCCTAGGCGCCTATCCGTGCAAGCTCGCCGCCGATTCCCTCGCGCGTGAGGCATATGGCGAGGAGCTCGTCTACGAGCGTCACCGTCACCGCTTTGAGTTCAACAACGCCTTCCGCGACCAGCTCGAGGAGGCCGGTCTGGTTATCTCGGGTCTTTCGCCCGATGAGCGTCTGGTCGAGATGGTCGAGCTGCCGCGCGACGTGCACCCGTGGTATGTGGCCACCCAGGCTCACCCCGAGTTCAAGAGCCGTCCGACCAACCCGCAGCCGCTGTTCCGCGAGTTCGTGCGTGCCTCGATCGGTCAGCACGAGGGTGTCGATCGTCTGCAGGTGACGCCCATGAACACCGCTACGGACTAGGGTTGCCGGCGAACAAAGAACATACCGAAGCTACTCCCTCGTCGCTCGCTGTGGCGGCGGGGGAGTATCTCGATTACCTCGCGGTCGAGCGGGGATTGGCGCGCAACACGATTGCGGCCTACCGTCGTGACTTGACGACGTACTGCGCCTATTTGGAGCGGGCGGGTATTGCGTCTTTTAAAGATGTGAGCCGTCAGGTCGTGGAAGGTTTTGTCGCCGATCGCCGTGACGGAGGCTATTCCGATGCCTCGGTGGAGCGCGCGCTCGCAGCCGTAAAGGGCCTGCATGCCTTTTTGGTGCGCGATGGGGCTGTGGCCCAAAACCCGACGGCGGCGTTGCGCCTGCCCAAAAAGGCAGAGCGCCTGCCGGAATATCTTTCGGTGGAGGATGTCTCGGCGCTGCTTGATCAAGACTTTCCCGAGGACGAGATGGGGCTCCGTGACCACGCTATCTTGGAAGTGCTCTACGGTTGCGGCTTGCGCGTGAGCGAGCTGGTGGGGCTCGATGTGGGCGATATCCATATCGATGACGGGTTTGTCCTGGTGCGCGGCAAGGGCTCAAAGGAACGTCTGGCTCCGCTGGTGGGGAGCGCGGCACGTGCCCTGACACGCTATATATATGACCTGTCTCTTATACACATCTGACGCTGCCGACGAAGCTAGAAGTG
>CABSMN010000157.1 GCA_902478765.1 uncultured Collinsella sp. | reverse complement strand
GCTTCGTCGGCAGCGTCAGATGTGTATAAGAGACAGACTGGGCCTCGAGCTCGGCCATACCGGGAGCGCCAGCGCCCGAAGCCGCCTGGTACGTCGAAACGATCATGCGCTTCACGCCGGCGAGCTGATGCAGCGGCCACGTGGGAACCAAGCCGATGATGGTCGCGCAGTTGGGGTTGGCGATCAGGCCGTGATGCCACTTGATGTCATCGGCATTGATCTCGGGCACGACCAGCGGCACCTCGGGATCCATGCGGAAGGCGTGGCTGTTGTCAACCACAACGGCGCCGCGCTTGACGGCCTCGGGCAGCAGCTCCTTTGCGATATCGTCGCCGGCGGCTCCGAGCACAATATCGCAGCCCTCAAAGGCCTCGGGGCAAGCCTCCTCAATCACAACCTGCTTGCCGCGGAACTCGACGGTCTTGCCCGCAGAGCGTGCGCTCGCTAGCAGCTTGAGCTTACCGACCGGAAACTCCTGCTCATTGAGGCACTCGAGCATCTGGGTGCCCACGGCTCCCGTCGCGCCCAAAATAGCAACCGTGTACTGTTTCATGCTTCCCCCTTTAAAGGTTGTGGCTTTTGCCCGCACGCCGAGCAGGCCGATAATTGTTGCCAGTGTATACAAGAACGGGGCGGGCACGAAACCCGCCCCGCCGAAACGAAACCGAAACGAAACGCCCCGCAGTTGATTTTTGGCACTTATCCCAAAAATCCACCGAGATAGCAGCTACTTATGGAGCGCTGCCAAGGTGGGATCGGCCGGCGCGGGAGCCTCTAGGTCAGAGACCTTCACAATGCCGTTCTCATCGGAGAAGGCACGGTAAATGGTTTGAATCGCCAGGTCGAAGTCTTTCTCCTCGACACCGATAATGATATTGATCTCGTCGCAGCTCTGCGAAATCATACGCACGCTCACGCCAGCCTGGCCAAGCATGCCAAACAGATGACCCGAGATACCTGCACGACCGCGCAGGTTACGACCGACGGTCGCGATAAGCGCCAGGCCCTCGACAACCTCGATCTCGAGCGGTTCGACCTCCTGCTGAATGTCGCCCACGAGCGAGTACAGCGAATCGTGAACGTCCTGCTCCTGCACCACGGCGCCAAAGCGGTCGACACCGGTGGGCATGTGCTCGACGGAAACGTCATAGCGCTCGAACACCGAAAGCGCACGGCGCATAAAGCCAACACGGGGCTTGGTGCGGTCGCGGGCGACGTTGATGGCGACAAAACCGCGCTTGCCGGTCACGCCGGTAATGATGGGCTCTGCCTCGCCCTCGTCAGCCGTCTCGCTAATGATGGTGCCGGGGTCCTGCGGCGCATTGGTGTTCTTGATGACCAGCGGAATGCCTGCCTCGCGCACGGGGAACACGGCCTCCTCGTGCAGGACGCTTGCGCCCATGTACGAAAGCTCGCGCAGCTCCTCGTAGGTAACGCGCGCAATGGGCTGAGCCTCGGGAACAATACGCGGATCAGCAGAATAGAAGCCCGAAACGTCGGTCCAGTTCTCGTACAGATCGGCGCCCAGGCACTTGGCCAGAATCGAGCCGGAAATATCGCCGCCGCCACGATCGAGCAGCTTAATCTGACCCTCACGCGTCGCGCCGTAGAAACCGGGCATTACAAAGCCGCCCTGCTGGCCATACTCCTGCACCAGCTCGGAGGTGCGGTTCATGCTGAGCGTACCGTCGTGATGGAACGCCACAACCGTCGCAGCGTCCAGGAACGGTAGACCCAGGTACTCGGCCATCAGGCGAGCGGTGAAGTACTCGCCACGGCTCACGAGCTCCTCGGTAGAGTAGCCGCCCGAGCGGGCGCGCTCGGCAAAGGCCGCGAACTCCTCGCGGATGGGATAGGTGAGCTCCAGCTCGTCAGCAATATCAAAGTAGCGCTGGCCGATGTCCTCGAGCAGCTCCTCGCACGACACGTGATACTTAACGTGCGCGTTAACCAGGTAGAGCAGGTCGGTCACCTTGGTGTCGCCCTTAAAGCGGCGACCGCAGGCAGAAACCACCACAAAACGGCGGGCCGGGTCGGCATCGACAATGGCCTTGATCTTCTTAAAGTGTTCGGCGTCGGCGACCGACGAGCCACCAAACTTGGCAATCTTAATCATGGGCTGGAGGTTACCTTTCTAAAAAGCCTCTGCGAACCTATTTTGCGCGCTCTGATACCATGGTTTCACCGATTGGGACCAAGGCATCCGAGGAGCAGTGTTATATGGGAACTTATCATAGTACACGAGGACGCACTTTATCGTGCTCAAGTAAGGTGGCAATCCGCACCGGCATCGCTCCCGACGGGGGTTTGTTTGTCTCGGACGAGCTCGGCACCCAGCAGGTCGATATCAGCTCGCTTGCAGATAAATCGTACTTTGAAATCGCTCAAGATGTGTTGGGAATGTTACTGAATGATTACACGGCCGAAGAAATTTCGGCGTGTGTCGACGAGGCATACCGCGGCACGTTCGCGAGTGAAGAGGTTACGCCACTCGTCAAACTCGACGCTGCGCCGGGCGCCGACGCCCCTCAGACCTATGTGATGGAGCTCTTTGGCGGCCCCACGAGCGCCTTTAAGGACGTCGCCCTGCAGATGCTCCCCCGTCTGATGGCCCGCACTTCCGCCAGGGACGGCGGCGCTGAGCGCATCATGATCGTCACCGCCACGTCGGGCGACACGGGCAAGGCCGCGCTCGCCGGTTTTGCCGACGCTCCGGGCACGGGCATCACCGTCTTTTATCCCGAGGGCAAGGTCAGCCGCGTCCAGAACCTGCAGATGTCCACGCAGGAGGGCGACAACGTCGCCGTCTGCGGCATCCGCGGCAACTTTGACGACGCTCAGAGCGCCGTCAAGCGCATCTTTGCCGATAAGGAGCTTGCCGAGCGTCTGGAGGCCGCCGGCACGGTGCTTTCGAGCGCCAACTCCATCAATGTCGGTCGCCTGGTACCGCAGGTCGTCTACTACTTTGCCGCCTATGCGCAGCTGCTGCGCGCCGGCGCCATCGAGGCCGGCAACGCCGTGGAGTTCTGCGTACCGACCGGCAACTTTGGCGATATCTTGGCCGGCTACTACGCCAAGCGCATGGGTCTGCCCGTCGCCAAGCTCGTCGTGGCGAGCGACAAGAACAACGTATTGGCCGACTTCCTGACCACCGGCGTTTACGACCGTAACCGCCCGTTCTTCACGACCATCTCGCCGTCGATGGACATCCTCATCAGCTCTAACCTGGAGCGCATGCTGTACTTCCTGTCCGATGGCGACTGCAAACTCGTTGCCGGCCTTATGGAGCAGCTGGCACAGACTGGTCGCTACGAGGTTCCCGCCGACCTGCTGGCAAAGATTCAGAGCGTCTTTGGCTGCGGTTGGGCCAGCGAGGACGAGGTCCGCGCTGCCATCAAGAGCTGCTGGGACGCAAATGGCTACGTGATCGATCCGCATACTGCTTGCGGCTATCACGTCTTTGAGCAGGTCGCTCCCGCCGAGGGTGCCAAGGCCCGCGTGCTGCTTTCGACCGCAAGCCCCTACAAGTTCCCGCGCGCCTGCTGCGACGCCCTGGGCCTCGACGTTCCCGAGGATGATTTTGAGGCTATGCGTGTGCTCGAGCAGGCCACCAACACGGTCGCCCCGACCCAGCTCGCCGAACTCGAATCCAAGCCCGTCCGCTTCGAAGACGTCTGCGACGTAGCCGACATGGCCAACTACGTAGAGTCTGCAGCAAAAAAGATGGCTTCCAACTAAAACCCCTTATAAGGCGCCGGCGAAAGCCGGCGCACCTTCTTTCATCAGATAACCCCCGGGTTGATGACGAACGCGCACAGCGTGCCTGGCTGTTTAGTTCGTCGCGAGTTCCGCACGCAAAGGAAAGCACTTAATGTGCTTTCCGTCTTGCGCAGGACTGCCCGAGCAGCGAACTAAACAGCCAGGCACGCCAGGAGGACTCACATGATCAAGATCACCGTCCCAGCAACAAGCGCCAACTTGGGCATCGGCTACGACACCCTCGGCATGGCCGTCAGCCTCTACTCGCACTTCACCTTCGAGCGCGCCGACAAGCTCACCATCACGGGCTGCCCCGAGGAATTCCAAAACGAGAACAACCTGGTCTACGTGAGCTTTGTGGATGCACTGGCCGCATGGGGCGAGCCGGCCTTCCCCGTCGCTATCGACATTCAGACTGACGTTCCCGTCGCCCGTGGCCTGGGCTCCAGCTCCACCTGCGTCGTCGCCGGCATTATGGCAGCCGCCGCGCTGACGGGCCACACCGTCGACCGTGCCGAGCTCGTCCGCATTGCCACCGAGGTCGAGGGCCATCCCGATAACGTCGCCCCCGCCATCCTAGGCGGCGCCGTCTGCTCCTTTACGCCGACTGATTCGCTCCCCCAGTGCC
>CABSMN010000156.1 GCA_902478765.1 uncultured Collinsella sp. | reverse complement strand
CTCGTGGGCTCGGAGATGTGTATAAGAGACAGCGATCGCCTCGAGCGTGCGTGGGGGGCTGCTTGGGCGCATTGCCGTTTGCCTGGCGCTGCTGACGTTGTTGACGCTGCTGTCGCTGTTGGTTCGGGCGTTGAGAAGCGTTTGCCGCACCACGCTGCTGACCGTGGCTCGGCGCGATAGGACGCGGCGACTGAACGCCGCCGGTGTGCCTGCTTGGCTGCTGCGGATCGGGAATCAGTTGAGTTCGATCGTTTTGCGACATCGTATGCATATCCTTCGATTTTCGCCTTGCGGTTCATCGTGTTTTTACTGGGCTTGCATTATAGCGATTGCCCTGCTGTTTGTGGTACGGAAACGGTGGCATTCAAAAGAGGTGGGACATTTGTCCCACCTTTGAGTTGTTCTTTGCCGCTATCCGCACACCCCGCATTTTGCACAGGCCGAAAGTGCGGCCGGAGCCTGCGCGATGCCGCCCTTTGCCGTCTCGCGCAGCGTAGCCGGCAACGCGTGACCCACTGAGAGCATGACATGTGCCATCTGGTCAAACGGCACTAAGCTCTTAATGCCTGCGAGGGCGAGTTGTGCCGAGCTAAAGGCCGCTGCCACGCCGATGGCGTTGCGGTTTTGGCAGGGCACCTCCACGAGGCCACCGACGGGGTCACAAACGAGGCCCAGCAGGTTACTCAGCGCGATGGAACTGGCGTCGAGCGCCTGCTCGGGCGTGCCGCCGAGTATCTGCACCAGCGCGGCGGCTGCCATGGCGGCGGCGCTTCCCACTTCGGCTTGACAGCCACCCTCGGCGCCGGCGACGCAGGCGCTCGTGGTGAGGTTGAGGCCGATGGCGGCTGCGCAGTAGAGCGCGTCCATGACTTGCTCGTCGTCGAGCTGCAGGCGATCGGCAAGCGCCAGCACGCAGCCGGGCACAACACCAGCGGATCCTGCCGTGGGAGCGGCGACGATCACTCCCATCGTGGCGGAGCGCTCGAGCACGGCCATCGCGCGGGCCACGGCGTCGGTCTGGACGACTCCCATCAGGCTTGCACTCAAATCGTTGCGGCTGGTGGCATCGACGAGTTTGGCCTCGCCGCCGATTAGCCCACCGAGCGAGCGCTGCGGATTGGCGAGGGGGGCCGTGGTCTCCTCGCGCATGACGTCGAGCACGCGGCGCATGGCGGCGACGGCGTGGGCCTCGCCGGTCAGACGCGCCTCGCGAACGGCCATGACGGCGCCGATGCTGAGCCCCAGTTCCTCGCACGCATCGAGCAGCTGCTCACCGTCGTCGAAGATTTCCTTGGCCGAGACGCCGGGGGAGAGCGACGAGGCAGAACCGGGGAGCTCGATAAACGTTGCGTAATCGACATTGTCGAGCTTGCGCAGCATGGGGACGACGGTGTCGTCGGGCGCGCCGTCGGTCTCAAAGACGGAGTAGGCCTGGCCGCCCACTTCGGTGCGGTAGGTGCGGCAGAAGGCGATGTTTACGTGGGCGTAGGCGAGCAGGTTGGTGAGCGCGGCGAGTACACCGGGGACGTCCTTGTGCGCCACGAAGAGCGTGGAATACATGCCCGAGATGTCGACGCCGACGCCGTTAATGCGGCTGATGCGCATCTTGCCGCCGCCCAGGCTCTCGCCGCGAACCTGTGCCGTGGCGCCCGTGTCGTCGAGCATGTCGATGTCGACGGTATTGGGGTGGATGGAGGCGTCGTCGCCCTTGATGTTAAAGTGATATTCGAGGCCCTGCTCGCTTGCGAGGTTGAAGGCCTGCTTGATGTTCTCGTCATCGGTGTCGAGGCCCAGGATGCCCGCGACGAGCGCACGGTCGGTGCCGTGGCCGCGGTAGGTGTGGGCGAAGGAGTTCCACAGGCCAAAGGTGACTTTGGTGATGCGGCCTTCCAGCAGGCTGGCGGCAACTTGGGCGCAGCGCAGGGCGCCGGCGGTGTGCGATGAACTGGGGCCGACCATGACGGGGCCCAAGATCTCGAATGCCGAGGTCGTAGCCAGTGTTTGCGGCTTGCCTGCCATGGGTGCTCCTGTTCTATCCCGTCGTCCCGAGGGACGGGGCATAAGGTCGCCTGCTCGGACAGTCCTGCTCGCACGGAGAGCACATTAAGTGCTCTCCGGCTCGTGCGGAACTCGCGATCGACCTTATGCCCCGCCCCTCGGGACTAAGGATACATTGTTGGAGTTGCTGGATGGCAAAATTCATTAGCTGGGGACGCAGCGTAGGCTAATATCGAAACATCTTCATCACCGGATTAATAAAAAAGAAGTACCGGTTGGGACCGGTACTTCTTTTGAAAGCGTGTGCGTGTAGTGACCTTAGCGGTTCTTAATTACAGGCCGCAGGCTGCTTTTAGCTCTTCGACTCGGTCGGTTTTCTCCCAGGTGAAGTCGGCGTCTTCTCGGCCAAAGTGACCGTAGGCTGCCGTCTTTTCGTAGATGGGGCGACGCAGGTCTAGGTCGCGGATGATTGCACCCGGGCGTAGGTCGAAGGTCTTCTCGACGGCCTCGACGATCTTGTCCTCGGCAACATGTGCGGTACCGAAGGTGTCGACCATGATTGAGAGGGGCTTGGAAACGCCGATGGCGTAGGCAAGCTCGACTTCGCAGCGGTCGGCCAGGCCGGCGGCGACCACGTTCTTGGCGACCCAGCGCGCGGCATACGCGGCGGAGCGGTCGACCTTGGTGCAGTCCTTGCCGCTAAAGGCACCGCCGCCGTGACGGCCGTAGCCACCGTAGGTGTCGACGATGATCTTGCGGCCGGTGAGGCCCGTGTCGCCCATGGGACCGCCCACGACAAAGCGACCGGTGGGGTTCACGTAGATGTCCGCGTTGTCCCACGGCATGTTCTCGGCGGCCATGACCGGGGTGATGACGTGCTCGATGAGGTCGGCCTTGATCTTGCCCATGTCCTCGATCTCGGCGGCGTGCTGCGTGGAGATGACGATGGTCGTGACCTCGACGGGCCTGCCTTCCTCGTAGCGCACGGTGACCTGGGTCTTGCCGTCGGGACGCAGATAGGCGAGGGTACCGTCGTGACGCACGGCGGCCAGGCGCTCGGCCAGGCGGCTTGCCAGGTAGTGCGGCATAGGCATGAGGGTCTTGGTCTCGTTGGAGGCATAACCGAACATCATACCCTGGTCGCCGGCGCCGATCAGGTCGATCGGGTCGGTGGTAGCGCCGGTCTGGGTCTCGAAGGACTCGTCGACGCCCTGGGCGATATCGGGCGACTGCTCGTGGATGAGGCTCATAACGCCGCAGGTGTCGCAGTCAAAACCGAACTTGGCACGGTTGTAGCCAATGCGGCGGATAACGCCGCGGGCGATTTCCTGTACGTCGACATAGGCCTGAGTGCGAATCTCGCCGGCGACGATGACGGTGCCGGTGGTCACGAGGGTCTCGCAGGCGCAGCGGACGTTCTCCACGTTGGCAGGCACGCCGTTGGGGGCGATGTAGCCCTGCTCCTGCAGCTCTATTTCTTTGGCGAGGATTGCGTCGAGGACGGCGTCGCTGATCTGGTCAGCGATCTTATCGGGATGACCTTCGGTCACCGACTCCGACGTAAAAACAAAGGACCCGTGTTGGGGCGGGATGGAACGAAGTTCTTCTGACATGATAGTCCTTTCAAAAACGTGTCCCGGCGACCGTTACCATTCCGCCGGGCTCTCTATGCAAGGGCACATCATAGCGCGTAAATCAAACATTCACACCCTTTCCGCACCTACTCATTGGGGACAGACTTAAATGACCAGCCTTCGCTAAGTGCCGACAGGTTGCCCAACGACTGGTCATTTAAGACTGTCCCCAATGAGTAGCCCAAAGAATGGTCATTTAAGTCTGTCCCCAATGAGTAGGTCGGTGCCCTTTGTGCGGAGGTTGCTTTGATGCTTTATACTGATGCGGTTAGACATCCATCCTGCAATCGAGGAGATTTCCATGGCATCAGACGTTCGCGTCCGCTTTGCACCCTCACCGACGGGCAAGCTGCACATCGGCGGCGCCCGCACCGCTATCTATAACTGGGCTTTCGCCCGCGCAAACGGCGGCACGTTCATCCTGCGCATCGACGACACCGACCCCACCCGCTCTACCGACGAGAACACGCAGATCATCCTGCGCGCCATGCGTTGGCTGGGCCTTGACTGGGACGAGGGTCCCGAGGTGGGCGGCGACTTTGGCCCCTACGCCCAGACCGAGCGCCTAAACCTATACAAGCAGGCCGCCCAGAAGCTTTGGGACGAGGGCAAGGCCTATCCCTGCTTCTGCACCAAGGAGCAGCTCGACGCCGACCGCAAGGCCGCGCAGGAGCGCAAGGACCCCTTCCAGGGATATCAGCGCCGCTGCCGACGAAGCTAGAAGTGTAGATCTCGGTGGTCGCCGTATCATTAAAAA
>CABSMN010000155.1 GCA_902478765.1 uncultured Collinsella sp. | reverse complement strand
GCCCGAAACGCACGGGACGCGGGCCTCGCGGTCAAAGCCGCAGGAGTGCTCGCGGATGTGATGCTCAAAATCGTCGCGGAAGCCGCGAATGGCCGTGAGTGCCATGGCGCCAGCTTCGTAGCCGATGGCGCAGTCGCTCGAAAGGTAGATGGTGCGGGCGGTGCGCTCAATCAAGTTGAGCGTGGACTCGTCGGCGCGGCCCTCGAGCACATCGGCGAGCAGGTCGCTCAGCGCGCTCAGGCCCACGCGGCAGGGCGTGCACTTGCCGCAGCTCTGGGTGGAGCACAGATTGACGAGCGCTGCCGTAAACTCAACGGGGCACGGGGCGAGCGAACTCACCGCCAGACGGCGTCCGAGCGCATCGTGCAGGTCGTCCATGACGGCCTGAGCGTGGCTGCGTTCCATTACGTGCAGTCGAGCCATAAGATCCCCTCTCACATGGCAGCCCGGAGGCGAGGCCGGGCGAAGTTGCTACACGCACAACACTGACCTAAAAAGTTGTTAGGTCTCCATGCAGTTCGGCAGGCGGTATGAAATGTCACCCTCGGCGGTGAAATAGAACATTACCGCAGATAAATGCCATATTTGGTAAAACGCGTTACCAAATGACAATGCCCCGCCCACGCAATCACGTGGACGGGGCATTGCTCCAGGTATGCGGCCAGCGACCCTGTTGCTTTTACTTAAGCTCGGGCCAGTAACCCTTGTTGGCCTCGATCATGTCGTCGAGAACCTCCTTGGCGACCTTCATCGAAGGCACGGTCTTGTTCAGCGTAAAGGCCTTGAGCGCCTTCTCGTAAGAACCCTCGATCGTAGCCTCGACCACGAGCTTCTCGGAGTTCAGCTGCTGCATCATGAGGCCCTGTTGGAACAGAGGAATGTTGTCGCGGCTGATGACCTCGGGGCCATTCTTGCCAATGTAGGCAGGCAGCTCGACCATAGCGTCGTAGGGCATGTTGGGGATAGCGCCCTTGTTCTCGCAAATGACCAGGAAGCGCTGCTTGGTGTCGTTCTTCAGAGCGATAGCCAGATCGGCAATCCAGTCGCCGTGGCTGCCCGCATAGAACGTGCTCTCGTCGATCTCGCCCGTCTTCTCGTAGTGGTCGATGCCGTCGAAGAGGTTCTTCTCACGCGTCTCCTCAACCTCGTTAGCACGGGTGCGCTCGGGGTTGGAATGCTCGACGAACTCCTTCTGCTGCAGGTAGTAGTTCAGATACGTGTTGGGCAGGTACTCCGGGAAGCACTCCATGATCTCGTACTCGCCCTTCCAGACGTAGTACCAGCTGCCCTTGGTGTGGCGGTTCTGCTCGGGGTGCTCGTCAGTGGCCTCCTCGGGCTTCTTTGCCATGAGCGAGCCCATGCCCTTGAGGTAGGAGTCGGGCAGCAGAATCTCATGCTCCTTGATGTACTCGCGCAGCTGCGGGAGCACCTCCTCGCCCTTGTGGCGGATCGAGGTGAACCAACCAAAGTGGTTGAGACCAAAGTAATCGTACTCGACATCCTTCTTGTCGATATCGAGTGCGGCGCAAACCACATCGATGATCGCGATCGGCATGTCGCAGATGTTGATGATGCGAGCATTAGGACGCAGCACGCGGCAGCCCTCGGACACGATGGCGGCAGGGTTGGAGTAGTTGAGAATCCAGTAGTCCTTCTTGGCGTACTTCTCAACGTCATCGATCAGCTCGACCATGGGGAAGATGGTGCGCATGCCGTAGGCAAGGCCGCCGCAACCGCAGGTCTCCTGGCCCACGCAGCCATGGCGCAGCGGAATCTTCTCGTCCTGCTCGCGCATGGCGTAGCCGCCCACGCGCATCTGGGCAAACACGAAGCTCGCGTCGGCAAAAGCCGTCTCCTTGTCGGTGGTCACCGTGAGCTTGATGTCCAGGCCGAGGTCCTCGTGCAGAATCCAGTCCACGAGCACGCCGATCTTGCGCTGGCGCTCCTCGTTGATGTCGTACAGACGAATCTCGTCAACGTCGAGTTCGTCCTTGCGCAGAGCGATGGACTTGACGATGCCAGGGGTAAAGGTGGATCCGCCACCACACAGAGTAATGATCATTGTTTACTGCTCCTTCTCAATTGCGTTTTCGACCTTGTCGCGCATCTCGGCGACCTTCATGCCAAAGATGATCTGGATATTGTTGCCGTTGCGGTTGATGCCGCTGTTGGGCACGTGGTTGATGAGGTTCTCATCGATGAGGTCCGGGTTCTTAACGTTCACGCGAAGACGTGTAAAGCAGTTCTCGAGCTCCTCGATGTTGTCCTTGCCGCCAAGACCTGCGACCAGGTCGGCAATACCTGCATCGACGCCCTCTGCGGGAGCTGCGGCAACAGCGCCCTGCTTCACCGCGACAGACGCGGCGGCCTCGCCCTCGGCAACGGACTCGGCGAGCTCGGACTCCTCCTCGCGGCCAGGCGTGTGGAGGTTGAGCTTCTTAATAAGGAAGGTGAAGAGGAAGAAGTACAGAGCGGCGTTGACGACTCCGAGCACGAGCATCATCGGCCAGTTGGTCTTATCGACACCAAGGACCAGGTTGGAAACCACGATGTTGATGATGCCGCCTGCAGTCGAAGCGGGCACGGAGAGGACCTTGAGCAGGACCAGGAAGATACCGGAAAGAACCGAGTGAACAACAAAGAGCACGGGAGCGGCAAAGACAAAGAGGAAGTCCATGGGCTCGGTGACACAGGAGAGCACGGCGGTGATGATCAGCGGGATGATAACGGCCTTGGTCTTATCCTTGTTCCCCTTGTAAGCGGTGAAGATAAAGGCGAGACCGATACCGATGTAGGGCCACAGGTTGTTGAAGGTGTAGCTGTTGAAATAGGTGCTATCGGAGAAGGGCTGGCCCGTCATTGCCATCTCGGCAACACGGATGGGATAGGCGCCGGCGATAACCTGATCGCCCAGCGTCAGGGTGCCGCCCACATCGGAGAACTGGAACGGGGTGTAGATGAGGTGATGCAGACCGGTAGGAACGAGCAGCTTGTTGAGCATGCCGTAGATAAACAGACCGATGTTGCCCGACTCCTTAATGATGCCGGCAACGGAGGAGATGGCACCCTGAACCGGAGGCCAAACGATGCAGAAGCCAGCACCCATGATCCAGGAAATGATGATCATGATCAGGAACGGAAAACGAACGCCCGAGAACATCGAAAGGGCAATGGGGAACTGCTTGTTCGAGTACTTGTTGAACACGGCACCGGTGATGCAACCAAGAATGATGCCGCCAAACACGCCGGTATCGAGCACCTGAATGCCCATAACGGTGCTCTGGCCGGTTCCGGTAAGACCGAGCATGCCGCTCGCTTCGGCAAGAGAGCCGGTGGCGTTGAGCACGATGTTGTTAGCCTGCAGGAACAGGAAGAACGACATCAGGGCAATCAGCGAAGCATGGCCCTTGTTCTTCTTTGCCATGGCGCCGGCGATGCCCACGCAGAACAGAATCGAGAGGTTGTTGATGATAAACATCAGCGACTGATAGACAACGGTGCCCACAAGCTGGAACGGACCGGAGCCCAGTACGGGGATCAAGGCGCAAATGGTCTTGTTGGTCAGAATAATGCCCACGATGAGCAGAATGCCGGCAACCGAGAGATACATCATCGGCTGGACGATTGACTTCGCGAACACCTCCAACGGCGCTTTGAAATTGAACTTCTTTTTTGCGGTCATAGCGGTACTCCCCTTCCTTTTCCGCAAATTAAGACAGATGTGCCCTAGACAAGACCGTGAGCCCTGCCTTATATCAATCGATGTGTGGGCACGTTATGCCTAGAGACCAGGTTCTCCAAGCAGGTTAACAATGTGATATGCGAGATAACTCTTCTCGGCATCGGTAACGACAACGTTATAGGTAGACGACAAGTGGGCAGCTATGGCGTCCGCGCACGAGAATGCGCACGGATACGCCGTTTCATCGATTCGGAACAGCGCGTCGCCATTGATTTGCCCGGCCGCAGGATCGAGCGCTCGCTGTGCGAAAAACTGCAGGTGACGAACGAAACGCTCATAGGGCAGCGAGGTGTCATCGAGGGTCGTAGCATAGCGCTCGGAAACAATCGTGAGCACGTCGCGAACAAGCTGGACCGAGATGATGAGACGGTCGGAGCGTTGCGGCATGGTGGCGTTGACGATATGCAGCGTAATAAAACCCTGCTCTTCTTCGCTCATCTGGATGCCCATATACTCCTTGACAATCTGCAGCGCACGGCCCGCAAGCGCATACTCCTTGCGATAGAACTGCTGGATCTCGAGCAGCAACGGATTCTCGCAGGGGACGCCCTTGCGCTCGCGCTCCAAAGCAAGGCTGATATGGTCTGCGAGAGCAATGAGAATCTTGTCGTTGATATCAACATTGAGCTCTCGACGAAGCATCTGAACGATGTCCTCGGAAATCACGAGGTTGA
>CABSMN010000154.1 GCA_902478765.1 uncultured Collinsella sp. | reverse complement strand
TGTGTATAAGAGACAGGATAGGCGGTGCGGGCTGGATGCTCTTGGCGGTCGTTGCCTTCTACCTTGCCTTTGAGTGTCTAGATTGGCTGAGCTCTCGGCGCATTCCGTTTTCCGAAGCGCACTTTGGCCGCGTATGGCGTGTGGCTCACGCCGTGCTCTCGGTCCATCCCTTTGCCGGGCCCTTCCTGGTGCTTATGATCGCCTGGGTGCCCACGCTCATCGCCTCGCTGCCCGGCCTTTTTATGGGAGACACGGGCGCGCAGATTCGCCAGTGGTTCAACTACCCCAACGGCACGAGTGACTACCTGCGCCTGCTCAACCCCAATGTGCTGCTCAACGGGCACCACCCCGTGGTGCACACGGCCATCATCGGCTCGTGCGTCCAGCTGGGGCTTTCGCTGTTCAACAGCGCCAATGCGGGTCTTGCCATCTACACCTGCGCCCAGTTTGTCATCACGGCCGCCTGCATGGCCTATTCCATCTCGTCGCTGCGCAAGCTGGGCGTGAGCCTGCCGGTCCGCGGCATCATCTTGCTGTTCTTTGCGTTTATGCCGATGTTCTCCAACTACGCGGCACTGCTCACCAAAGACGTGCTGTTTGCCGACGCGTTTTTGCTGTTGCTGGTGCAGACCGTGAAGCTCGTGGCCTGCGGCCTGCCCCGTCGCGATGCCAATGCCGAGCGTGCGGGCGAACAGAGGCCCGTGCTTTTTGCGCGCCACGACTGGCTGCTGCTCGCTCTGGGTGCCATGGGTTCCACGTTTTTGCGCAACGGCGGCCTGGTGTTCCCGCTGGCGGCATGCGTAATCGCAGCGGCGTTTTGTGCCTGGGACGTGCATGTGGCTCGTCGTGCGGCCAAGCAGTCGGGTGCTGCGCCTGCGGGCGTCACCCCGCGTTTCCGCTGGGTGGGAGTTCTTGCGGTGCTCGCACTCTGCCTTGCCTCTAATATGTACTTCACCAAGGTCTTTATGCCAGCGCACGACATCACACCTGGTTCCAAGCGTGAAATGCTCTCGATTCCGTTTCAGCAGACGGCGCGCTTCGTCCAAAAGCACGACGGCCTTAACTCGGGTGTCAATCCCACGGTTAAGGAGGACGGTACCATCGTGGAGGCTCCTTGCGACGGCTTGGTGACCGACGAGGAGCGCGCCGCGATCGATCGCGTGCTCAAGTACGAAAACCTCGGTCGTCGCTACAATCCGGATAAGTCGGACGCCGTCAAGAATTGCTTTAACGAGTACGCCTCGCAGGAGGACATTCAGGCCTATTTTGAGGTGTGGGCCCAGATGTTCAAAAAGGATCCCGAGTGCTATATCTCGGCGCTTATCAATAACTACTATGGTTACTTTTATCCGAGCGCTCGCGATGCGTGGGTCTATAGCACGGCGCGCAGTGCCGAGATCATGGCACGCCCCGATAATCTCAAGTACTTCGATTTTCATCCGGTCGACAGCAGGGCCGTACGCTGGTGCGACCATCTGATCAACCTATATCGCGTGGCGGTACAGCGCATCCCATTTATCTCGCTCACCATGAGCTCGGCCACCTATGTGTGGATCATGATCGCCGTGGTGGTCTATCTGCTGCGTCGCCATTCGTGGCGCGCACTGGCGATTTGGGTGCCGCTGCTGGGCGTGCTCGCCGTGTGCCTGATTGGTCCCTGCAACGGCTCGACCTACATGCGCTACCTGTATCCGGTCATCGCATGCATGCCCTTTGCCGTCGGCGCCACCATCACCCGCAGCGACCTCCTCTGGTCCTAACTTGGTGCAAGGGGGTCAGGTTTGTTTGCACCAATGTGGTGCATTGGGGGGCTTGTATCATCACGACGCCTTCATTTTGGGGTTTATCTCGCAGGCCAGTAGGTATATCATAACGACGTTTGTTTATATTGCCCGAGCATCTGCGCTGGGCTTTAGGTCGAAACCGATAGGAGACACGTATGTCCGGACACTCTAAGTGGGCCACAACCAAGCATCGTAAGGGCGCGCAGGACGCCAAGCGTTCCGCCCTCTTCTCCAAGCTCAGCCGCAACATCACCGTTGCTGCCCGTCTCGGCGGCGACCCGCTGCCCGAGAACAACGCCAGCCTCGCCGCTGCTGTTGCCAAGGCCAAGGCTCAGTCCATGCCTAAGGACAAGATCAAGTCCGCAATCGACAAGGCCTTTGGTTCGGGCGCCGACGCTGCCGTCTACGAGAACATCGTGTACGAGGGCTACGGTCCCGCCGGTGTCGCCGTCTACGTCGACTGCCTGACCGACAACCGCAACCGTACCGCCGCCGACGTCCGTTCCGCCTTCTCCCACGCTGGTGGCAACCTGGGCACCTCCGGCTCCGTCGCCTTCCAGTTTGAGCGCAAGGGCCAGATCGTCGTCGCCAAGGAGATCCTGGACGAGAACGCCAAGAAGGAGACCATGATCGCCAACGGTGCTGCCGGTGACGAGGATGAGTTCATGATGGCCATCGCCGAGGCCGGTGGCGAGGACTACGAGGACGCCGGCGAGGAGTGGATCGTCTGGACTACTGCCAACGAGGTCATGGCTGTCTCCAAGGCGCTCGAGGAGCAGGGCGTCCAGGTCAAGGGCTCCGAGACCACCATGGTCCCGACCACCCCGACCGAGGTCTCCGGCGCCGACGCCAAGAAGGTTCAGCGCCTCATCGACCGTCTTGAGGAGCTCGACGACGTCCAGGATGTTTACAGCACCATGGACATGACTGACGAGGTCATCGCTGCCCTCGAGGAGGAGTAGCGCCTGCACGGATTGAGCCGTGCATATCTGGGCATAATGAAGCGAGCATGCAAGCCTCGTGGAATAGATGAGCCGGATCCGCGTGCGTAGAGCACCGGACCCGGCTCTTTTATAATGGTGCGAACCGTTTTGCATTCCGTGAGCCGAGATTTGAAGGGAGCGCGCGTGCGCGTACTCAAACGAGCCCTAGCGATCGTGTATCTTGCCGCCGCCATCGTGGCGCTGGGTACGTTCGTCTGCCAGTTCTGGGGACCGTATACGTATCGCTTTATGCTGCTGATGCGCGATCCCATGCCGCGTATCGTCGTTACGGTGTGCGCCGCCATTGTGGCGCTTGGCGTGCTGGTAAGCTTTTTCCGCCTGATGTTCGCCCGTCGCGAACCGTCCTGCGTGCATCCGGCGGGGGAGCGCAATATCGAGGTTACCCTTGCGGCGCTTTCTTCGTGCGCCAGGGCTGCTGCCGAGCGTGACGACCGCGTGATGGTCGAGCATGTCGAGGCCCGCGTCCAAGGCCCCGACGATTCGCACGTCCGTTTTAAGGTCGAGGCTATCGCGCTTGACGATAAGGACGTTGCCGCTCTTGCCACCTCGATGCAGCAGCGCATCGAGAAGGCCTGCGACACCATGCTCGGCACGCCGGGTACGACCGCGCGTGTCCGTTTTTTGCCGTCCAAGACTACCGTCCAGACCGTGGAGGTTTCCGGTGATTGATACCAATCAAGATAAGACCGCTCGTACGCCGCGCCTGACGATTGACCAGAGCGCTACGCCGGCGAGCGAACCTGTTGATTCCAAAGCAGAGGCAACCGAGTTACAAGACGCGGCAGCCGCGGATTTTGACGAGGCTATGGGTCTCATCAAGGGTACGGGCGCTGCCATCTGGAGCTATGCTGTGCGTCATCCCAACACCACGCTCGGTGCCGTCGCTGGCTTTATCCTCGCCGTGTTGGTGCTCACGCTCGGCCTGTGGGATACGCTCGTCATTGCATTCTTCGTGCTGATCGGCGCTGTGATCGGTCAAATTCGCGACGGCGAGAACGGGATCGTCAACTTCTTCGGCCGTCTGTTTAGCGGCCGCTAATATGTATTCGACTGTCGCATCCGCGGCAGGCATAAGGAGGAACCATGGCTTTTAATACGAAGGTCGATGTAGCCGATACCGAGCTCGAGGAGAACGAGGCGGTCGTCGCCGAAGCTGAGGATGTGACGCTCGAGGACGAGGCTCTCGTCGAGGCCGAGTCCGATACGGATGAGGACGACGAGGAAGCGGACGAGTCCGAGGACTCGCTGACCTATTCCAACGGCGTGATCGAGAAGATCGTTGCCATGGCCACTCGCGAGGTTCCGCACGTTCTGGGCATGAAGGGCAACCTTATGCACTTTGTGCAGGAGCAGTTTGGTGCCGAGAATCTGACCAAGGGCGTGACGGTCGAGGTCACCGATGACAATCGCGTGGTCGTCAACATCTCCGTCATCATCGAGTACGGCGCCTATGCGCCCGCGATCTTCGACGATGTCAAGGCACGTGTCACCGAGCGCCTTGCCGCGATGACCGGCCTTGAGGTGGCGGGCGTCAACCTGCGCATCGAGGACGTCATCACCCCCGAGGAGTACGAGCATCGCACCAGCCAGCACGAATAACCCTGTCTCTTATACACATCTCCGAGCCCACGAGACTACGCTGCA
>CABSMN010000153.1 GCA_902478765.1 uncultured Collinsella sp. | reverse complement strand
GAGCGTCGTGCCGGTGTCGAGGCCCACGTCGTTGTATCCCACGTGGCAGTAATACTGCGCACCGTCATCGTCTGCGGTCAGGTCAATCTCGAGCTTTGAGGCCGTTCCAGCCGCGAGGTTGCCATCGGCACCCACGAGCTTAAACTCTGTCTCGCCGCGGCCCTTGCGGTACCACATATAGGTCGGTGCCAGCCCTGTTTCGCTATCGTCGGCACCGAGTTGCTTCACATGGCCAATCGCCGAGAGCGTCAGGTGGCTTCCCGCCGTGCGCTCAACCGAAGAGTCGTATCCAAGATCCGACCCCTCCGCAGCATCCGCCGCAGGTCCGCTCACGGTCATCGTCATGCCATCGGGCATGGTCTTGACTGTGATGATTGCCGAGCGAATACCTGTTTCGGTCGTGGATCCATTCTTAACGGCGGCGATGGCGAATCGATACTCCGTATTGGGCTGCAGCCCATCCCACTTGAGCGAGGTCTGCGTGTTGTCGGCAATCTTCCAGCTATTGACGACCGCATCCGCCGCATTGCTCTGCAGCATGCCCACGCCGTAGCTAAAGCCACTCTTGTTTGCGAGTACATCGTCCCAGCTAAACGTAACGCTGGTCGAATCGACGGCGTTTGCCGTAAAGCCCGTCACGGCCGGCGCGTCGGGCATCTCGACGTCCTTAACGTCATAGCCCACGATCCAGAACTGGTCGGTGTCCTTGGTGCCGAGCTTGTCGCCCGAGTCTGCCTCGAACTTGTCGACATCCACCGCGTTGACGCCCAGACGCCACACAAAACCGTACTTGCCCTGCGCGGCCTCGGGCAGGTTGTCGACGGTGCCGCCGTATTCGGTCGATTCACTCGAGGAGTTACCCGTAGTAAAGCCGGCGTTGGCACCAAAGCACAGGCCGCCAAACAACTCGTGCTTTGCGAGCTTCGCGCCCATGACAACGCTGCCGTTCAGCGTCAAGCCGAGCTCGAGCTCCTGCTCCTTGCCCTCCTCGACTTCGATGGTCTGCTCAATGCTCGCCCCCGACTGCGCGGCGGCGCCGTTAAACCCATCGTGCGTGTAGGCGCGCGTTACGCCAGACTTGCCCAGGCCAAAGGAATCCCCAACGGGAGTCTCGCCGTTGAGCGTCGTTTGATAGGTTCCGGGTTCTCCCGACCGGTTGGTCAAAAAGTAGCTGAGCGGCGTCATATTGTGCTGTTTGGCAATGCGGTCATAGGCCTCGACATTAACGACCGAGGTCTGCGCGCCGAGCGACACGGGCGCCGCCATCACGCCCTTGCCACCAGTTTCCTCATTTTCGATCTCATACTCGTAATAGACCATCGGAATCGTGTAGAGCACGGCCTTGTCACCCTCGCCGGCATGCGACTCATAGCTTACGCTTGCGCTGACCGTGCGCTCGCTCCGGTAGTCATAGCATCCCTCGGCGGCAAAATCGACTGAAGCATTCATCGCGACCAGGGGCGGACCGGTCTGCACCTCGACGGCAACGCCCAACTCGGCGCCAATGGTATAGCCCTGGGATGTCCCCGTGCCCTTTTCCTCTCCGTATGACGTGCCGCCCAACACCAGATAGCCGTATGCCTGCTCCAGATCCTCAACATAGGGCGCATCCTGCAGCACGGCAAGCACGCGCGGGTTGGTATAGACCTTGTAGCGGTCCTTGTACGTAATCTTGACGCTGTCGTTGTCGACATCGGGCAGCGCGAGCGAGATAAATGTGCCATAGGTAGTGCCGCGACGGTTGCTCTCGTTAATCACCTGCTCCTCGCCGCGGCGCACCTTTCCGTTCTCGTCGAGCGAAAAATGCGAGGCGGTCATCCAATAGTAGTCATCGTTCTTGCGCAGGTCCTCGTCGCGGTGCTTGCCCACCACGGCGATAAAGCTCTCGTTATAGCAGTCCGAACCCGAGACGCTGCCCGCCTTGACGTCGCTGATCCACACCTGCTCTATACCCTTGTGGTCATGCTTGTTGCTGCTGTTGTATTGCTGACCGCTCATGCTCATGGTTCCGACCATGGACCCCAAGCCCTGAGCCCCGCTCTGTGCCGTGTTGCAGGCAAAGTCGCGGAACACATCGCCGCCCACGAGCACCTCGTCGACCGCCAGCTGCTCGGACAGGCCGTCAAGGTTGGCAGTGGCAAGGGCAATAGGCGCCAAGGTGCACGGATAGCGCTTATCCTGAGCGCTATCCTTCCATGCGCTGTTGGGCACATGCATCAGCCCATAGGAGGCGAGGAGCCCGTCTCTGTATTCCTTGCAATCGGAAAGCTTGAACTCGCCAGACTCCGAGTCAAAATACGCGTAGCGGTACAGCGCGCCGTACAGCCCCTTGCTGCCGTCAGAAGCGCCGTAATCAAAAGCGCTGCGTTGCCAGTCATAGCCCGCAAGAATAAGGCCCGTGACGGTTTCACCCGTCTTCTTTCCTTCTTCATCGTAGGCGGCAAACGTGCCGAACGTCGCATTCGCAGCGACCATGGTCTTGCCGTTCGCGGAGAGGGAGATTGCGCCCGCGTCGCCCAGAGCATCGACATGGACGAGCGCACCCTTGGATGCATCCCACGAAAACAGCTCGCAATGCGTCGACTTATCAATATTCTTCTTGCCGTAGGGTGCCGAGACCACGATGGCGAGGTCATCGCAAAAATCGCGATCGAGGTCGCCGGCCGCTAGCGAAACGACAGGAGCTGACTGAAGCTGCGTCCAGGAGTCGTTCCCGCCCTTGTTGTGCGTGGTGTAGTCCGCGGCGTTACCGGCATCGATCTTGACGACGCTTTGCTTCCAGTTGCCGCCCTCCAAGTCATACATGTCGACTACAGCCTTGCGCACGCCGTTCTCGTCGACATAGCAGCCCGCGTAGACAAAAAGCTCGTCGACGCCGTCGCCATCGACATCGCCCGCCTCGACATCAAAGACGGCGTCGTGCTCTTGCAGGTAACCGGCATCCAGGTACTTAAAACGGCCTTCGTACATCATATTAGTGTTGACCGTCACCGGCAGGTGTGTGTCGAGAGTGCGCATACGCCCGTTGCTAAACGAGTAGAGGACCAGCTCAACCTTTCCGGCGTATGACTTGCCGTCAATCGTCGTGGAGGAACTGTCGCCGTAGGCACGGAGCTCGGCAACGCGGCTCTTTTTGCCCGTGCTGGCGTCGCTGCAGAACTCAACACTCGTGGCGTGAATGCCCGAGAAACCGTTGTTGTCGTTGGCGAGTACTGTTGAGGACTCATTGTTGCTTAGGTACGACCAGGTGCCGCCACCGTAGTCGCTATGCTTGTAGAGATCGCTGTTCGTATCGAAGTTGTTGACGTTTTGCCAGAACTTTGCGGCGCCCCACACACTTCCATAGCCATCGGTGAGTTTGCTGCTGCCGCCAATGTCACCGCGCTCGACGTTCTCGAGCTTGTCGCGCAGAGTGTAGCGATTGCCATGGCTACCGTTAGCTGCCATATAGACCTCGCTGCGCGTGGCAAACGTCGTGGGGGTATCAGTGGAATAGGGGCCAACGGTATCGGCCGGAATGTCCTCGCTCGTGCCCAGACCCAGGGCTTGATAATCCTGCTCGGTCATATCGGTGATTGCGGGCGCGTCTGCCGCCTGGGCAACCTGGGGCGTGGCCGTGAAGCAGGCGACGCTCGTGGCGATCAACGCAGCAAGCGCCGCCGTCCCAACAAGTGGGATTTTCGACAGCCTACGGATACGGGGGTGTGGAACGTACATGAGGGACCTCGCTTTACTCGAGTGGAGTGGACTCATTTTTGCAAATGATACGTCCGATGCCCGATATCACGTGTCTCATTTTCGCCAACGGCGTGTCTCATTTTTGAGAATCCGAGATGCCGCGGAAATCTTATCCCAGCTCAAAGGCCATTTCTGGGATGTATTTTCCGTCGAGTGCCTCATCGGGAAACTGCATCCCATTTCAAGCGTCGATTCTGGGACGCACTTTCCCCTTAGACCCTCAACCGGAAACCGCATCCCACTTTGAGCGCAAATTCCGGGATGCATTTTCCGCTTGAGCCTCATTGGGAAACGGCGTCCCACTTTGAGGGCTGATTGTGGGATGCATTTTCCGGTTTTGCTCTCATTGGGAAAATGCATCCCGTTTCTTGACCGAATAATGGGACGCAATTTCCCGTTGGAGCGCCTTTGGGAAAGTGTGTCCCACTTCGACCGCCCAGAGTGGGATGCACTTTCCGCAAAGCACCTCAACGGGAAACTACGTCCCATTCCAAAGGCAAATTCCGGGACGCATTTTTCGAAAGCCTGCCCATCCGGAAAGCCCGTCCCACTTTGGACGCATCCGGGCACGGAACCATCGACCTATCAGGCCTCCCATCAATAAAGAGGCGTCCTCCCGGACGGCGGGGCACGAAGTTCATCGCGAGTTCCGCACGCAAAGAAGGCCACTTAATGTGGCCTTCGTCTTGCGCAGG
>CABSMN010000152.1 GCA_902478765.1 uncultured Collinsella sp. | reverse complement strand
GTGGGCTCGGAGATGTGTATAAGAGACAGTTCCTGCGCTTCATCATGGACCAGCTGGCCGCCGCCGGCTTCGACCGCGCGGTCGTCGCCGACGGATACCGCCGCGAGCAGATCGAGGGCTTCTTCGGCCCCGCATACCGCGGCATGGCGGTCGAGTACAGCCCCGAGGAGACGCCGCTGCTCACGGGCGGTGCCGTCAAGAGGGCCTTAAACAGGTGCGAATCGGACTGGGTCTTCGTCCTGAACGGCGACACCTGGCTCGACGTTGACTTCGCCTCCATGGAGGCGGCCGCGTGCGACGCCCCAGAGGATGCTTCGGCCGTCATCGCCGTCAAGCGCATGCGCGACTTCGAGCGCTACGGGACGGTCGACGTGGACGCCGGCGGCACGCTGACGGCATTCCACGAGAAGCGCCCGTGCGAGGAAGGCCTCATCAACGCGGGCGTCTACCTGCTGCACGGGGACGCCCTCGACGGCATGCCTGATAAGTTCTCGCTGGAGAACGACTACTTCGAGCGCGTCGTCGCCGATGGGGCCCTTCGCGCAGTCGAGTGCGCCGGCGGCTTCATCGACATCGGCGTTCCCGAGGACTACGAGCTCGCGCAGACGATGCTCGCGCCGCTCGCCAGGTCATGGAAGCTCGCCATGTTCGACCGCGACGGCACGATCAACGTGGACACGGGGCATTTGCATGAGCCGGAGAAGTTGGAGCTGATCCCCTCCACGGTCGATATCATGCGCGGTTACTCCGACGACCCCGACTTCAAGGTCGTCGTCGTGACCAACCAGGCCGGTATCGCCAAGGGCCTCTACACCGAGGCCGACATGCACCGTCTGCACCGATACATGGAGGACGAGCTGGAGAAGCTGGGCGTCCATGTGGATGCATGGTACTTCTGCCCACATCACCCCGACTACACGGGTCCCTGCAAATGCCGCAAGCCCGCCCCGGGAATGCTGCTGGCTGCGATGCGGGATTTCGATGCTGATTCCGCCGAGTGCGTGATGTACGGCGATAAGCCAAGTGATGAAGCGGCTGCTATAGCCGCAGGCGTGCGATTTATTGCCGTTGGGGTGACGCCTCATGTCCAATAAAGCAAATCTCAGGCTTGCACTGGGTGCTAACAAGTTGGCCGAGCATGGCAAGTTGGGTAGAGTCGCGGCGGCATTACTGCACCAACTAGGCAGGGTTCTGTTTTCCTGTGACATTGGTGTTGGCACGCAGATTGACCCCAGCTGTGAGTTTTATCACTTGGGTCTTGGGTGCGTTATTCATCCCAATGCCGTAGTGGGGCAGAACTGTCGTTTCTTCCAGCACGTGACGATTGGTTCAGCTTGGTCGGGGGGGGGTACTCCCGGTGATGGGGTGCCGAGAATCGGGAATGACGTGATGCTCGGCGCCGGCTGCGTGCTGCTTGGCGATATTGAGGTCGGCGACGGAGCGGTGATTGGCGCGAATGCCGTGGTTACCAAATCGGTGCCCGCCGGATGCGTCGCGTTGGGCGTGCCCGCAAAGATTGGGAAGCTTAATTAGGGAAAGGCTAGCTGTCTTGGCTGACGTTGTGAACAACAAGAGATACGACTTCCTCGGACTACCCGTGGATGCTCTTACACGTGAAGAAGCTCTTGCACGCGTGAAGGAACTCGCCTGCACTTCCGAGCCATCGCACGTGCTGTTCTTGAACGTCGATGTGATGGTAAAGGCTGATAAAGACCCTGCGCTCAGAAGGGCTATCGAGCACAGCGATCTTTCCCTTATGGACGGTAAGCCGCCTTTGACGGTCGCACAGATGCAGGGGGTACCGCTCCCTGAGAAGGTTTCCGGCAGCGACTTTGTGCCAGCCGTGTGCGCCATGGCCGAGCACGAGGGGCTTTCTGTGTTTATCCTTGGCGGCAAAGATGGCGTTCCTGAGGCGGCGCGTGACAACTTGCTGGCTATGCACCCCCGTCTCAAGATTGTGGGCGTCTATTCGCCGAAATTCGGGTTCGAGAAGGATCCCGTTGAGCTTGACAAAATTAATAACATGGTATTTTCCGTGAAGCCTGACATACTGCTCGCATGTCTCTCGTGTCCTAAGCAGGAGGTCTTCGTCGAGGGGAATCGCGGCGTTTACGGGGCTCCTGTCTCTATCTCCTGTGGCGCTACCGTCGACTTTCTGGCGGGCAATGTGCGTCGCGCCCCCGAATGGGTGAGCCGTATGGGCATCGAGTGGCTTTACCGTTTCTTCAAAGAGCCCAGTCGACTGTTTAGGCGTTATTTCATCGATAGTTGGCACTTTCTTGCGATGTGTCGAAAACATAAGGGGTGAGCGTAAATTGTCCACCAAGCTGAGCGATATGCGCATCCTAATGTTTACACGTACCATGGCGATGGGGGGTACCGAGAAAGTGGTACTCCAGCTTTGCCGCGTACTTAATGATAAGGTCGCGTTTTTGGGCGTGATGTCGTGCGGCGGAGAGCTTCTACCCGAGCTCGATGCAATGGGCGTCCCCCACTTTGGGATTCCTGACATCACTGACAAAAACCCCGCTACGTGCGTCAGGGTCTCTAGCATGCTGAAGAAGGTAGTACGCGAAAATGGCGTGAGCCTCGTTCATTGCCACCATCGAATGGCTGCGCTTTATTGTCATATGGCTCTTCCTGCGGGTGTACGCGCTGTGGCCACCGCTCACAACGTATTTAGCGGCGGTCGCGTTGTCACGCGTTTCCTCTATAAGGGTATGCGCGTCGCAGCATGCGGCGGTAGGGTGTATGAGAACCTCGTAGGCTATTACGGGTTGCCAGATGACATGGTGAAACTTGTTCCCAATGGAGTTCCGGGGTTCGACGGGGGAATCGTTCAGATACCTGCCATGGCGGGATGTGCGAAGGGTGTTTTGAAGATCGGCTTCGTCGGTCGTCTCAGTGAGCAGAAGGGCGCCGAGTATCTCATCGATGCCATGGGGATTCTCGTTGAGAGGGGCGTAAATGCCCGCTGTTTCCTCGTTGGCGACGGCGAGCGCGAAGGTGAGTTGCGCGAGCGCGTCCGCAGATCTGCGGCCGTGAACGACATCGTTTTCCTTGGGAGACGAGATGACCCCCAGAACTTCCTTTCACAGGTTGATATATGTGCCATGCCGTCGCTTTGGGAGGGATTGCCCCTTGTTCTGCTTGAGGCGTTGAGCGTCGGCGTTCCCGTTGTCGCCAGTGCGTGCGATGGGATTTTAGACGTCTTGCGCGATGGGGATAATGGCCTGCTCGTGACTCCAGCCGATGCGGGTGCCCTTGCCGATGCGCTCGAACTGCTTTGTAGCGACGCGTCCTTGCGCGACAGGCTTGGGGCGAAGGGGCGTACGGACTACGAGAAGGAATACTCGTTCGAGATCTGGCGGGAACGTTATCTGGACTTCTACAGGGAGGCGATGCTATGAGTGGGAAGCTGTCCAAGGCTTTCAAATGGGGCGCGTCCGCCCTGCGGGTCGCCAAATTGCGCTTTGTGGTCGGGAGTAGGCTCAAGATTGCCTCGGGCAAACCACTGTACCTGGGCAAGGGTGCACGGGTGATATTGGGCGAGGGCGCCTCTCTCAGCATCGGTGTAGGCGTTTATTTGAGTCCCGAGTGCTTCGTACAGGTCAATAATGGTGCAACTTTAGTGCTGGAAGATGGCGTCTACATGAACGAGGGCTGTCGAGTAACGGTAGTCGAATCCGCTCACATCGGTGCAGGCACTCTCTTTGGTCCTAATGTCCAGATTTACGATCACGACCACGAATTTGACCGGGGGGGGGTCCGCTCGGAGCTGCTTCACGCACCGGTTTCGATCGGACAGCATTGCTGGCTGTGCGCCAACGCGGTCGTCACGCGTGGTTGCACGATTGCGGATCGTTCGCTCGTCTCGGCGAACTCCGTCGTTACGCGCGACCTTCTCGAAGAGGGTTCGCTGTACGCTGGCGCGCCTGCACGTTTGATTAAAAGATACGACTAGGAAGCCTTTGAAGACGTGGATATAAAGTTGAACATAACTATCATCGTGCCCGTGTACAACGTCGAATGTTATCTCGAGCAGTGCGTCCGCTCCATTCTTGGGCAGTCGTATCCCGTGCTTGAGGTATTGCTCGTCGACGACGGTTCGACTGATGGGTCGGGCGAGCTATGCGATTACCTCTCCTCCAAGAATGATCGCGTTCGGACGGTGCATAAGGAAAATGCGGGGCTGGGTTACGCGCGCAACACAGGGCTCGACAGCCTGCGCCCCGAGACCACGCACGTGATGTTTGTCGACTCCGACGACTGGCTCGAGCCCGGTATGGTTGCGACGTTTGCCCGCGTCATCGAGGATACCGGGGCGGACTGCGTGCTGGGCGGGTTCACCAAGCGCGACGGCGAGGGAATTCCTCAGTTCGAGTTCAAGCTCGAGGATGCTGTGTGGGAGCTGTCTCTTATACACATCTCCGAGCCCA
>CABSMN010000151.1 GCA_902478765.1 uncultured Collinsella sp. | reverse complement strand
CCAGCGATGCCATGACCGCCGACTGGGCCAAGCTGCCCTACGACGTGCTGGCCCGCATTTCCGGCCGCATCGTTGCCGAGGTCCCCGGCGCCAACCGCGTGTGCTACGACATCACGTCCAAGCCGCCCGCGACCATCGAGTGGGAGTAAACGATATTCGTTGATTTCAAGCCTCTGACCTGCGAAAACAGGTCGGGGGCTTCTTATTTTGCAACCTCTGTGCAACCTTTGCGGTTTCGCGCCCCGTGAACAGGGGACGTAGCACTGTTCACGTCTGGGCCCATGTCGGCACCGATCAATGCCCGCGCTGCTTCTGCTTGCGCTTCAGCTTCCGCTGCTCGAAGCACGTCGCCCGGGATTCCTCGCCAGAGGAGAACTGACCGTTCCTTGCGAAACCGCGAGACCAGCTATATCCGCTTGCTGCGGGCTTGCTTGAGCCAGTTCCTCTTGAAAGAGCCTATACCTCCGAAGAACTTGTTGTACGTCTCACCGTTCTCCTTGGCCTCGTACTTGACCAAGGCAAGTTCGATAGTGCAGAGGTAATCCGCCACTTGCTCGAGGCGGTAGTCGGTCATCGAGGTCTTGCGGCGTCGGACGACCCCTTTTGAGAGGACCTTGCCCACCGAGCCGTCTCGCCCACGGAACAGAAGGAGCGCATCCTCGCGACCTTCGGCGACCTGTGCTGCGAGATGGAGGGCTGCACCATCGCGCAGGGCCCTTTCCAAAGCGAAGTGTCGAGCCGAAGTGTTGAGCGTCGGCCCTGAATGTTCAATGGCCGTTGTTTTCTGCCCCTCAAGTGGTGGACTTTTCCTCGGGGCTGTTGATTCCCCCACGCGCCCCCTTCCGTTCTCTGTGTTCCCCTTATACTCCTTGTACGAGGAGGTAAGAAGTCATGGACAAGACCGCACAGGACAGCTTGGCAAAGAAGCCCGTCGACATGAGGGACAGGATTCTCGAGCATCTCGAGGCCCTCACCTCTGCCGTCTCGCTCGACGACCTTGCCCGTCTGTCCACCTCCGACATCGCCGAGACGCTCATCATCTCCAGGAGCCTGGCGAGCCAGTACCTCAACGACCTTGTTCGCGCCGGCCTTGTGGTTAAGGTGGCGGGCAGGCCTGTCCGTTATTTTCATCGCCGCGCGTTCCAGAAGCGTTTTCAGGTAAAGCTCTCTGCAAGCGAGTACGCCTCGCTCGCCGACCTCATCCAGGCGACGGGAATCGCCGATCACCGCGACTTCGCGCGTGCCGTGGGCTTCGACATGAGCCTCAGCTCCGTTGTCGAGCAGTGCAAGGCTGCGGTTCAGTACCCTCCGTTTGGCCTACCCATCCTCTTGAGCGGCGGCGTGGGTGTCGGTAAGTCTTTCCTTTCTCGCCTTGTGTACGAGTACGGCAAGAACCAGGGCTTGCTGTCCCGCGACTCCTCCTATGTGCGCATCGACTGCGCCGGGGTCCCGGACGCCGCCTCGTTCAACGGGCTTCTTGACGAGTCGATCGCGAAATCGCGCGGGGGTGTGGTCTTTGTCAACGGCATCGAGGCACTCTCTCCCTCTGCGATGGAGCACTGCCTTGCGACGGCCCTCGGGCTCGATGCCTCCCAGGATGCGCCGCGCGCTCGCCTCGTTCTTTCGACGACGCTTTCCGCCGATGACCTGAAGGTTTCCTCGGCCTACAGCAAAATGCCCATCTGTGCCCGCGTCCCCTCACTCAAGGAGCGGACCCCCGAGGAGCGCGAGGATCTCATCTTGAGCTTCCTGCGCAGCGAGGGGTGCCGAATCGGTTCTGATGTGAAGATCAGCCGCGGCGCATACCGTTGCCTCGTGAACGCGGACTTTTCCGATAACATCGCCGGCTTGCGCGCCTGCGTGACGAACTGCTGCGCCAAAGCGTTCCTCAATCGCGAGGGCGACTACGTCGTCGTTCGCCCGTATCTTCTTCCCAGCGGGCTCCTCTCCTCCGCGCAGATCGATCAACAGCCCGACGATGGCGTTCTGATCGACGCGTCCCTGGATGCCGCCGAGAGCACAGGGCCGGTCGAGCAGGCGCTCGATGCCCTGTGCTCTCTCGATGAGCGATTCTGCGCCGGGGAGCTCTCTGTCTCCGAGCTCGTCTCGCAAGCTGTCTCCGCTGTGCGCGGCGTTGAGGATCACTTGATCTTCGGCCGCGGCGTTACCTCCTCGAGGTCGCGCGCCTTCGAGCGCATCGTGGGCGCGGTCCTTGCCGACGCAGGCTCTTCTTATGGCATCGAGCTTTCGAGGAAGGTCGCTTTTCTGCTGGCCCAGGAGATTTGCCTGCAGTTGTGGCCGGGCATCGGCCTGGCTAAGCGAAAGTCTGCCTGTGCGGAGCAAATCTCCCATCTCCTCGGTGCCGTGACCTCCGAATTGCCGTTTGCCTCGAGTGTCTCCGATCAGGTCGCCGCAGACGTGGAAGGGGCGCTCGGAATCTCGCTCGATCACTTCACGAAGACGCTTCTGACGCTGTGCGTCGCATCGGAGTCTCGCGATGCGAAGGCCCTTCGGACGCTCTGCGTCATCTTGTCCCACGGCTACTCAACGGCGACGAGCATCGCCGACGCGGCGAACCGTATGCTCGGCATGCATGTGTACGAGGCGGTCGACATGCCCTACGACCAGCAGCTGAAGGACATCGTCGGTCCGCTCCAGCGCCTCGTCGACCGCCATTCCTACTGCACCGGGGTCGTATTCCTCGTCGACATGGGCTCCTTGGAGGAGGCCTATAAGGCCCTCGAGAACGTTACCGACTCCACTATCGGCGTGGTGAACAACGTCTCTACCGGTCTTGCGCTCGAGATCGGGGTCGGGCTGCTCGGCGGCAAGTCCATCGCCGAGGTTCTTGGCGATGCGACCGCCGCGTGCGTGACGCACTGCAAGGTGATCGAGCGCGTCAACCGTGAGGACGCCATCGTCTTCTGCTCCGAGTCCGGGGTCGACGCCGCGGAGAGGATACGCCAGCTCGTCTCGCAGAGCCTCCCGCGCACCATAGGCGCGCGCCTGCTCACGAGGCCCTTCAAGCAGCTCGTCGCGAACGGGTCGAACGACGCCGTCTTCTCCGAGCACCGCGTCTGCGCCGTCATCGGCACGGGAGACCCCGGGGTCGCCTCCATCCCCTTCGTCGCCCTCGAGGACATCATGTCGACGGCGTCCGCCTCTAAGGTCGATGCCGTGTTCGGCAGGTGGCTTGACGCTTCCGAGCTCTCTTCTTTCCACGAGAAGCTGCTCTCGAACATGACGCTGCAGAACGTCATCCGCTCCATCACCATCCTCGACCCGGAGCGGCTATTCCACGAGATCGAGAGCGCCGTGCACGAGCTTCAGCGCAGGACAGGCGAGAAGATCGGCAGCAACGCCATCATTGGGCTCTACGTCCACCTCTGCTGTCTCGTCGAGCGCCTTGTTACCAGAAACCCCATTGAGACCTACGTTGGCCAGGACCGCTTCGAGGAGGAGCGTGCCGATTTCATCGAGTCCTTCAGGCAGAGCTTCTCGAGCATCTCGACGCGCTATCGCGTAGAGGTTCCCGTAAGCGAGATCGCATATGTCTTCGACTACATAAGCGTGAGCGCCGCCCCGGCGCGAGAAGAGCGCCTCGGCTCCTCGGACCTCCTGCTCGACGAGTGACCTTCCCCGCGCCGCCGCAAGCTGACCGCGCGTCCTCAATAATCCGATAACCCCTTGCCCGGCGCGAATCCGGATAGCGCCGAGGCAGTACCGAACGTAAAACTTCATTTGATAGGAGCAAACATGAGTGTTGTTATGGCACGAATCGACAATCGCCTGCTTCACGGCATCATCGTGACGCAGTGGGCCCCGGTGTCGGGCGCGACCCGAGTCATGGTCATCGACGACAAGGTCGCCGGCGACGAGGTCCTGAAATCCACCATGAGGATGGCGCGCCCCGCGGGCATGGCCGTCTCGATCATCTCCGAGGAGACCGCGCTCAAGAACTTCGCGGCGGGCAAGTACGACCGCGAGAAGGTCTTTGTCATCGCCAAGGAGCCCGAGACGATCCTTCACCTGGTCGAGTCGGGCATCGAGCTCCCGTCGCTGATCGTCGGCGGCTCTCTTGTCAAGGAGGGCGGCGTCCAGCTCACCCAGCGCGCCTATGCCTCCGCCGAGAACGTCCAGAGCTACAAGGCGCTCATCGCCCGCGGCGTCAAGGTGACGGCACAGTTCGTGCCCGCCGACAAGCCCGTCTCCGTCGCCGACCTCATCTAAGGAGGGATCATGGTCAACTTCACTATCCTGCAAGTCGTCCTTTTGACCCTGCTGGCCTTCATCAAGCACGTGGACTACTACGGCATCCCGATGATCTTCGTCAACTATGCCGTCTTCTGGGGCCTTATCACCGGCGTCGTCATGGGCGACTGGCAGACCGGCCTCGTCATCGGCGGCACCATCCAGCTCATGCAGCTCGGCGTCGCGGGCTTCCTGTCTCTTATACACATCTCCGAGCCCCACGAG
>CABSMN010000150.1 GCA_902478765.1 uncultured Collinsella sp. | reverse complement strand
ACTTCTAGCTTCGTCGGCAGCGTCAGATGTGTATAAGAGACAGATAGATGATGTTGTTGATAAAACGCGTGCCGGGGTTGGAGAGCGAACCCATAAACTGCGCGCGCTCGCCCGCGGTGTAAAGCTCGGCATTGAGGGCATCGAAGCGCTGCTGGGCGTTGGGACCATAGGCAAAGGCGTCGACAAGCTTCTGCTCGCCTACGTACTCCTCGATATGACCACCGAGCTGCCCTTGAGTACGCTGCTGCGCCGTAAAGCTCTTGTTGGAGAGCTTGGCGATGGCGCCGGCCGCAAAGATGGAGAGCGGCGTGACGAGCACCACCACGAGCGTCATGGTCAGGTTAATGGAGAGCATAAACGCGAGCGTGCCCACGATGGTGATGACGCCGGTAAAGAGCTGGGTAAAGCCCTGCAGCAGACCGTCGCCGACCTGGTCGACGTCGTTGACCACGCGGCTCATAAGGTCGCCGTGGGCATGGCTGTCGACAAAGCTGAGCGGCATGCGGCTGAGCTTGTCGCTCGCCTCCACGCGCATGTCGCGCACCGTTTCGTAGGACAGGCGGTTGACGCAGTAGCCCTGCAGCCACTGGAAGGCCGCAGCACCCATCACGGCAATCGCGAGTTTGGTAACGAGCGGCAGCAGCGCATCGAAGTCCACCTGCCCGGTGGCGACGATCAGGTCGATGCCCTCACCAATGAGGATGGGCGTGTAGAGCTGCAGAATCACCGAGATGGCGGCGCTCACAAACGACGCCGTAAACGAAATACGGTGCGGGCGAACATAGCCCAGCAGGCGGCGCGTCACCGCGCCCACGGGATAGCGCTCGGGATCACCGGGTTGGCGCGGGCCGTCGCCCAGGTCGTTGAGGTTATCGTTGCCGGACACATTAGCGGTCATCGTGGCGACCGAACCGGAAGAAGTATACGGGTTCATCTAGCAACCCTCCTTTGAGCAAGTAGGCGCAGGGGCAGTCGGGGCGGACGCGGGCACCGTGCTCCCCTGCTGGCCCTCGAGCTCCTCGCGGCGCAGCTGCGACTGGCAAATCTCGCGATAGAGCTGGCAGCTTGCATACAGCTCGTCATGCGTGCCCAGGCCCGCAACCGATCCGTGGTCGAGCACGCAGATCATGTCGGCATCGCGCACGGTCGAGACGCGCTGGCTCACGATGACCGTCGTGAGCGGCAGCCCGCCCTCGGCGGCACCGCGCACGCTGCGCTCGCGGATGGCATGGCGAAGCGCCGCGTCGGTCTTAAAGTCGAGTGCCGAGGCGGAGTCGTCCATGATCAATATCTGAGGCGAGCCCACCAGGGCGCGCGCGATGGTCAGGCGCTGGCGTTGGCCACCGCTGAAGTTCTTACCGCCCGCCTCGACCGGGGCATCGAGCCCCTGCGGCTTGTTGCGCACGAATTCGCTGGCCTGCGCCATATCGAGCGCCGCCCAGAGCTCATCGTCGGTCGCTGACTCGTCACGCCAGGTCAGGTTGCTGCGGATGGTGCCGCTCACCAGCGACGCGCGCTGCGGGACGGTCGCGACCACATGGCGCAGCTGGTCGAGCGGCCAGGCGCGCACGTCGGCGCCCATCACGCTCACGCTGCCAGCGCTCGCATCGTACAGGCGCGGGATAAGCGAAACGAGCGTGGACTTGCCGCTGCCCGTGCCGCCGATAATGCCGAGCGTCTTGCCCAGCGGCAGCTCCAGCGTCACATCGCTCACGGCATTTGCCGCGCCCACGCCAAACGAAAAGCTCGCATGGTCAAAGCTCAACGCAGGAACGGGAGCGACATTGCCCGGCTCGGGCAGTGCGACCGGCTGGTTGCCCTCATCGGTAATGCTCGGCACGCAATTGAGCACCTCGTTGATACGCGACGCGCTGGCGCTCGACTTGGTAAAGACCACGACCAGGTTGGCGACATACACGATGGAGGTGAGGGTCTGCGTCATGTAGTTGACGAACGCCATGACCTGACCCTGCGTGAGCTCGCCCACGTTGACCTGGATGCCGCCGACCCACAGGATGGCGCACACGCCCAGGTTCATCACAAGAAACGTGACGGGGTTGAGAATCGACGAGAGCTTGCCCACCGCGATGGCAGTATTGGCCTGGTCATCGGCGGCTTGGGCAAAGCGCTCACGCTCGTGATCTTCACGCACAAACGCACGGACCACGCGAGCGCCCGAAAGGCCTTCGCGGCAGATAAGCGCGATGCGGTCGAGCTTTGCCTGCAGCTGCTTGTAGTACGGAATACAGCGCGCCATGACAACCCAGAACACCAGGCCAATGGCGGGCGTGCAAATCAAAAAGATGATGCCGAGCTTAAGGTCGATGGCAAGGGCCGCGACCATGGAGCCCGCCGCCAGGAAGGGCCAGCGGATGAGCATGCGCACGCCCAGCGCCACGGCGAGCTGCACCTGGTTGACGTCGTTGGTAATGCGCGTGATGAGCGACGGCGTGCCAAAACGGTCGAGTTCGGCATAGCTCAGCTTGTTGATGTGCTGGTAGAGCGCGCCGCGAATGTCGGTGCCCATGCCCTGCGAGGTGAGCGCCGCCATCTTTTGGCAGACGAGCGTAAACGAGATGCCGATCACAGCCATGGCGCCAAGTACCATACCGTAGTGGACGACGGCGTTCACGTCGTGTGCGCCGATACCCTTATCAATCATCTGGGCAATCACCAGCGGCGTCAGCAGGTCAAAGATCACTTCGATCAGCTTGCACGCAGGACCAATCACCATATACCGGCGAAACTTACCACCAAAACGCCTGAGCAGCTCAATCATGTATAGGCGCTCCCTATCATCATCTCTCTTCAATCTGATTCATGATAGTACGGAGAACCCTAGAGATGCGTAAGCAACTCGTTACAGAAGAATCTTGGATAGCGGTAAAAACCGCCTATGTTTAGGCGCGGTCAGCGAGCGCCACCCAGAGCGAACAAGTTGGCATGAAAAAGGCAAGGCATAGACCTTCTGGTCATGCCTTGCCTTTTGAATGACAAATTGCCGCTCTGGGTGGCGCGCAGCGTCGAGCATTGCGCGGTTTGGTAAAACCGCGCAAAAAGAAAGCCCGTGCGCTCGATGGATTCGGATGCCCGACAGAGGCTCCTTATGGCTGCTTCCTTCCGGACCTGACCAGATTCGGAACATGTCGTCATCCGAACCCATCGAACGCGCTAGGCGCTCGATATATCTTACCTGCTCCCGCCCGATGGGGCAAGACAGCTAATTTGGGACGGGGCCTTTTTGACTACTCGGGCAATCGAATCGGCAAGTAGTCAAAATAGCCCCGTCCCAAAAAGACTGGTCTGACGCTGCGCCACGAAAAGGGCCTATCTACTACGTTTAGGCCGCAGGGGTCAACCATAGCCGGCTTTTTCGAAAACCGGCAAGCTTTCTACCTGCGGTTTTAATTTCGCAAAATTCGGGATGATCGAGGATACTCGGTTAAACGTAGTAGATGGCCGCATTTCGTGGCGGACGGTCCGACCCAAGGCCCAAGGCAGCCAGCCTCGCATGACCATTCACGAAGTTGCGGTGGAATACGGACTGAATTGGCACCTTAAAGGCAAAAACACTCCGTATTTCACCGCAACTTATCGAGGGGATGGGTTTTAGGGGCGAGCGAGGTCATAGGCTTGGGCAGCTGCCTCGCCGGCGCAGATGAGGTTGGTTGTGGCCTCTTGCACACCGAGCGCCTGGTCGAGGGGCATGGGCTTGCGGCAGATCGGAAGCACCAAGTCGATGCCCTGCCCATACACCGCGTCCAGATAGTCGGCGCGACCGCCCACGACAGCGGCCACCGGCTTGCCATATCGCTTGGCGCGGCGGGCCACACCCACCGGCGCCTTGCCGGCGGCAGACTGCTCATCCATGTTGCCCTCGCCCGTTATGACCAGGTCGACATCGCGCACGCGCTCGTCAAACCCCACGAGGTCGAGCACCGTCTCCACGCCCGAGCGTAGCTCTGCACCGAGTGCTAGCAGCGCGGCGCCCAGACCGCCAGCAGCACCGGCGCCGGGCACGCCGAGCACCGAGCCAAACGTCCGCGCGCCCTCGGGCACGCGCAGCAATCCCCGAGCCCGAGCCTCGGCAATCGCCGTATCGAGCAGGCGACCGTAGCCGACCATCCAGCCGTCGTACCCGCCCAGTGTTTCGACATCGTCTGTCGGCAGGCCCTTTTGCCCGCCAAACACCGCAAGTGCCCCGCGACGTCCCACGAGCGGATTCTCGACATCGGAAAGCACCACGACACGCGCGCCATTCAGTGCCCGAAGCGCCGGTGCCAAATCGATACTCGCCACGTGTTCAAGGCCCGCGAGCCCCGGCGCGATATTGCAGCCACACTCATCGACCAGGCGGGCGCCAAGCGCCTGCAGCATACCGGCGCCACCATCGTTGGTGGCACTGCCGCCCAGACCAATATAGAGTGTCTTTGCGCCCGCGCGAACCGCGCGAAGCATGAGCTCGCCCACGCCATAGGTTGTGGCCGCCAACGCAGCCGACTCCGTGCAAGGCGAGTCCCCGAT
>CABSMN010000149.1 GCA_902478765.1 uncultured Collinsella sp. | reverse complement strand
CGGCAGCGTCAGATGTGTATAAGAGACAGGGTCGAGCGCGTGCGCATCTCCAAGCGCCGCGAGCAGGCCTCCGAGGCCGTTCGCGCTGCGCGCCCGCGCGTTGACGAGCTCACCCGTTCGCGTGACGAGGCCCGCGCGCATGCAAGCGATCTGGGCTTGCAGATTGCCGAGGCCAACGACGAACTCGATCGCGTTCGCCGTGACGATTCCGAGGCCGCCGGTAAGCTCGCCGATGCCAAGGTGCGCCTGGCCCAGACGAGCGAGCGCCTGCGTTCGCTGAAGGGCCGCGTGCCCGACCTTGAGCATCGTCTTGAGGGCATCGACCGTCGTATCCGCGGAACACGCCAGGCTTCGCGCTCGCTCGAGCTGCTGCGCCTGCGCGTTGACCCCATGCACGAACGCTATTCTGCCCTGTTGGAACGCGCGTCGGATTGGGCCGCGCGCCTGCGTGACCAGGCCTCTCTGGAAGAGGCGGACTCCGCTTCGCTCAAGAAGACCATCGAGGATGCCAAGGCCGAGGTTGCCCGCGCTAAGGAGCGGGTCGATACCGCCACTGCCACGCAAAACGAGTTCAAGGTCGCACGCGGCAAGCTTGAGGTGCAGGTAGAGGCGGCCATCAAGGCTATTACCGCCGACGGTACCACGGTGCTCGAGGAAGCACTCATGCTGCCGGCGCCCACCGATCGCGATGCCGCCGAGCGCGAGCTCAACCAGCTTGTGCGCCAGATCAACAATCTGGGCCCCGTGAACCAGGTTGCCATGGAGGAGTACGAGCAGCTCAAGCGCCGCGCTGACTACATCGAGGAACAGCTGGCCGATCTGGAGAGCGCGCGTAAGGCGCTCACCAAGATCACGGTGGCCATTGATCGCAAGATGCGCAAGGCGTTCCTGGTGACGTTTGAGAAGGTCGACGCGAACTTCCGCGAGATCTTCGCTATGCTCTTCCCGGGCGGTCAGGCACATCTGGAGATGACCGACCCCGAGCATCCGGCCGAGACAGGCATCGAGGTCGTGGCGCAGCCGCGCGGCAAACGCATCACCAAGATGATGCTCATGTCGGGCGGCGAGAAGAGCCTGACGGCGCTCGCCCTGCTCTTTGCCGTATACCGTACGCGCACGGTGCCGTTCTATGTGCTGGACGAGGTCGAGGCTGCGCTCGACGACGCCAACCTGTCCAAGCTCATCGGCGCCCTCGATGTGCTGCGTTCCGATACGCAGCTCTTGGTCATTTCGCATCAGCGCCGTACTATGGAGGATGCTGACGTTCTCTACGGCGTCTCGATGCAAGCCGACGGCGTCAGTCGCGTCGTCTCGCAAAAACTCGATCGCGAAACCGGAAAGGTCGTGAATGCATAATGGGATTCTTTGACGCACTCTCGCGCGGACTCGAGCGCAGCCGCGAGGCCCTCAACGAGGTCTTCTACTTTGGCGGCGAGGTCGACGAGGATTTTTGGGAGGATCTTGAGGACACCCTCGTCATGGGTGACATGGGTGCCGAGGTCGCTATTCAGGTTTCCGATGACCTGCGCGACGCCGCGGCCAAGAAGAACCTCAAGACCGCCCCGCAGCTCCGTCGCGCCCTGGCCGAGCAGCTCGAGGGCCATTTTGTGCCTGTTGAGCGCGACCCGTTTTCCGACACGCCGAGCTGCGTGCTGTTTGTCGGCATCAACGGCGCCGGTAAGACCACCACGGTCGGCAAGATTGCGAGCGCCATGGCCGCCCGCGGCAAGAACGTGGTGATCGGTTCGGCCGACACCTTCCGCGCCGCTGCCATCGAGCAGCTCGATGTGTGGGGCCAGCGTGCCGGCGTACCGGTTATCAAGCGTGACCGCGGCTCCGATCCGGCGAGCGTGTGCTATGACGTGCTCGACGAGGCCGATAAGCGCGGCAGCGACCTGGTGCTCATCGATACCGCCGGTCGTCTGCACACGAGTCCCGAGCTCATGCGCGAGCTCGCCAAGGTGGTCAACGTGACCCGTAAGCGCGCCGCCAATATGGCCGCCGGCCCCATGCCGGTTTCGGTCGTGCTTGTGATCGATGCCGCCACTGGTCAGAACGGTCTGAACCAGGCGCTCGAGTTTAACGAGGCGCTGGGCCTGGACGGTATTATCATGACTAAGCTCGACGGCACGGCTAAGGGCGGTATCGCCATGGCCGTGGCCGAGAAGCTCAAGCTCCCGATCCTGCGCATCGGCGTGGGCGAGCAGGTCGATGACCTGCAGGAGTTTAACGCCAAAGATTTCTGCCGCGCCCTGGTGGGCGAGTCCAACTAAGGAGTAACCAGTGTTTGATTCCCTGAGCGATCGCCTCAACGACACATTTGACCGCCTGCGCGGCAAGGGTAAGCTGACCGAGGCCGATATCACCTCGGCCATGCGCGACATTCGCATGGCGCTGCTCGAGGCCGACGTTAACTTTAAGGTCGTCAAGGAGTTTGTCGCCAAGACCAAGGAGCGCTGCATGACCGCCGAGGTCATGGAGTCGCTGTCGCCGGCGCAAAACGTCGTCAAGATCGTGCTCGACGAGCTCACCGAGATGCTCGGCTCCACCGAGAGCAAGCTCGTTTTTAGTAACCGCATTCCCAATGTCATCATGCTCGTGGGCCTGCAGGGCTCCGGTAAGACCACGGCGGCCGTAAAACTGGCCTACCTGCTCAAGAAGCAGGGCCGCTCGCCGCTGCTCGCCGCGTGCGACGTCTACCGTCCCGCCGCTGCCGACCAGCTGGCCACGCTCGGTGGAGAGATCGGCGTTCCGGTCTTTCGCGGTGACGGCGAGCACCCGGTCGATATCGCCAAGGGCGCCATCCAGGAGGCCGTCGACCACCTGCGTGACGTGGTCATCGTCGATACAGCCGGCCGTTTGCAGATCGACGAGCAGATGATGCAGGAGGCCGTGGACATCAAGAAGGCCGTCAAGCCCGATCAGGTGCTGATGGTCGTCGATGCCATGACCGGCCAGGATATCGTCAACGTCGTCTCGACCTTCGCCGAGCGCACTGACTTTGACGGCGTGATCATCTCCAAGCTCGACGGTGACGCCCGTGGCGGCGGCGCACTTTCGGTGCGTCAGGTGACCGGCAAGCCCATCAAGTTTGTGAGCATGGGCGAGAAGCCCGACTCGCTGGAGCCGTTTTACCCGGACCGCATGGCCAAGCGCATCTTGGGCATGGGCGACGTCGTCGGCATCATCGAGAAGGCCCAGGAGGCGGCTGATGCCGAACAGCTCGAGGCTGCCGAGCGCATGCTGCGCGAGGGCTTTACCATGAACGACATGCTCGACCAGATGAAAGCCGTCAAAAAGATGGGCGGCATGAAGGGTATCCTGGGCATGCTCCCCGGTGGCCAGCGCGCGCTCAACCAGATGGGCGGTAACCTGGACGAGGGCATCTTCGACAAGAACGAGGCCATCATCATGTCGATGACCAAGGAGGAGCGTCTGCGTCCCTCCATCATCAACGGCCAGCGTCGCGCGCGTATCGCCAAGGGCGCCGGTGTGACCCCCACCGAGGTCAATAGCCTTATGAAGCAGTGGGGCGAGATGAACAAGATGATGGGCCGCATGCGCACGATGGCCAATCAGGCACAGGCCGGCGGCAAGAAGGGCAAAAAGGGCAAGAAGGGCAAGAAGATGCGCATGCCCAATATTCCCGGTCTGGATGCCATGGGCTTGGGCGGCATGGGCGGCCTGGGAACGGGTGGTCCTAAGTCCGATATGGACCTGCTGCGCCAGATGGAAGCGCAGATGCGCAATAAGAAGTAACGACTGGTTGAGTCGTGTATGGCGAAGGCCGCCTGGATGGTACTCCAGGCGGCCTTCGCCGTTGTGTGGTTTGTTGCGCGAATGGCACGTCTTGGCGCCAGAGCATTTGCCGCTAGTGGCAGCCACAGCCCTCGTGGCCCTCGTTCTCGTGATGGCCGTGGCAACCGCAGAATTCGCCGTGCTCATGGGTGTGCTCGTGGTCATGGCCGTGGCAGCCGCACGTGGCCTCGCCGTTCTGTGCGAGCGTTCCGGCGATAAGGGCCTCGACACAAGCGTCGCAGCTGCCCTGAGCTCCTGCGTACACCGTGATGCCGGCTTGGGCAAGCGCGTTGATGGCGCCACCGCCGATGCCGCCGCAGATGAGCGTGTCCACGCCACCGTTGGCGAGCAGGCCCGCAAGGGCACCGTGACCGGTGCCGTCGGTGCCCACGACCTGCTCGTTGAGTACCTTGCCATCCTGAATGTCGTAGATCTTGAACTGCTCGCTGCGGCCAAAGTGCATAAAGATGTTGCCGTTGTCGTACGTGGTTGCCACCCTCATGGTGTCGACCTCCTTTGCTGGCCATGCGGCCGTCGTTGCGGTGATGGGGGAGTACGCGATATTGCCGCCCTCGATGACGAGCGCCCGCCCGTTGACCAGCGCGTTTGCCACCTTGCGATGTGCGCGGCTGCAGATGGCCGCCACGGTGGCGCGGGCGATGCCCATGTGCTGGGCGCCGGCCTCCTGATTTAGGCCTTCCAGGTCGCACAGGCGCAGTACTTCGAGCT
>CABSMN010000148.1 GCA_902478765.1 uncultured Collinsella sp. | reverse complement strand
GCTGTAACCTGCGCGTTGACTTGCTGGGCGAGTATCGCGGCCGCACCATCTGCGACGAGCACTGTCTGTCCGATCCCGACAAGAGCGCGCTTGTGGCACTCACCGTGGACGCCCCGCGCTTTCTGTCCGAGTTCAAGGCGCGCATGGCCCGCATCCTAGGCTAGGCTCGGGATCGAAGCACGCCCATCTGCTCGATGTGGCCGCTGGCGGGCCGACATCTACCGTTCGCCAGCCCGATGGTCCCCGGGGCGGGGAGAGCGCTATAATGCATTCTGCATCTTGGATTGTTACTCCTGTGTGGAGGCATGCCCAAGAGCAATACAACACGGATTGTTACGTAAGGCATGACCGCAATAGCACTGCTATTGGCTATCATGCCTTTTTCTGTGAGTGTTCTTGAAAGGAGGTTCACCATGCTTGCAATTAAAAAGCTTAACAACAACGCGGTTCTTTGCCGTGACGGACAGGGGCGAGATGTCATCGCCATGGGCAGGGGCGTCGGTTTCGGCGGAGATTTTCCTCGAGAGCTCCCTCTTTCTAAAATCGAGCATACGTTTTACGACATTGATCCTAAAGGACAAGATGTCATGAGGGATCTTCCCTCGGATATCGTGATGTTTGCGGCGAAAGTTATGGACATCGTTGCCAACGAACTGCCCTACGACCTCTCGACCAATGCGACGCTGTTCATGGCTGATCACCTGTCGTTTGCCGTTGCGCGAGCCCAAAAGGGGGTCCGCATCGCGATGCCTCTTGCCTATGAAGTGCGGGAGACGTATCCGAAGGAATACAAGGCTGCCCAGTTTATCGTCATGCGACTCGAGAAGGAGCTCGGAGAGCGGCTTCCCAAGGATGAGATTGCCAGTATTGCGATGAATCTCGTGAACGCACGGGTTGTTGAAGCCGTCAAAGCCACGGCCGAGCCCGCAAAGCAGTTCGACGATATGCTCGAGGACGTTATCGAGATTCTCGAAAGCGATTTCCGCATTATTGTCGACCGCGATTCCTTTGATTTCCCCCGCTTCGCCACGCATCTGCGGTACCTGTTCAAGCGCATTCAAGCCGGCGAGTCGCTGAACAGCGCCAACATGCAGATGTACAAGAACTTTCGTGAGGAGTTTCCGCAGTTGGCAGAGTGCGTGAAGCATATCGGTTCCTATTGTCGTGAAACGTGGGACGCCACGCTCTCCGAGGAGGAGGAACTCTATCTGATGATCCATCTCAACCGGATCATCTCCAAAAAAGGATTGTAACCCGTAGCCATTCGGGGCATGACCTTTGCCGATTCGAACAGTAAGCCAAGATTGTGCAAAGGAGCCAATGATGGCAAATTACAAAAAGGTGGCAGAGCAGATTCTCTCCACTGTGGGCGGGGCGGAAAACGTGGCTTCGGTTACGCATTGCATGACGCGCCTGCGCTTCAACCTCAAGGATGAAAGCCTCTCGAATGATGAGAAGCTTGAGGACATCTCGTCTATCATCAGCGTCGTGCACGCCGGAGGGCAGGTGCAGCTGGTGGTCGGGCCCACGGTCGACAAGGTCTACGACGAGGTTTGTAAGCAGGGCGGATTCGAGGTCACGGTATCGATTGACGAGGAACTCGATGGCCCTCAGCTTAGCTGGAAGGAGCGCTTGGCGCCCAAGCACCTCTTCAATCAGCTGCTCGATGCCGTGAGCGGCGCTATCACCCCGATCCTTCCGATCTTTTGTGTCGCCGGTATCTTCAAGATGCTCGTTATTCTGTTTGGGCCCGAAGGCGCCGGTTTTATGTCCGAAATGAGCGACCTGTATCGGATCCTTTCCCTGGTGGGCGATGCGGCGTATTACTACTTCCCGGTGTTTGCCGCCTATAGCTCGGCTAAGAAGTTCAAAACGAGTCCTGTGCTGGCACTGCTCATCGCTGTTGTGATGATTTATCCCGACATGCTCGTTATTGTTGAGGACGGAAAGCCTTTCAGCGTCTTCGGCATCCCCATGCAGCTCGTCAACTACACCCAGGCTGTTCTTCCGGTCATCTTGATCACCTGGGCCCAGTCCTATGTTGAGCGCTTCTTTAAGAAGATCTCGCCTGATATGTTGCGCATTCTGATCGTACCCGTGGGTACGGTGCTCGTGATGTTGCCGGTCGCGCTGTGCCTCTGCGGCCCTGCCGTCCAATTTGTCATGGGCCTTGTGGCCGATTTCATCATTTGGCTCGCCTCTGTTGCCGGTCCCGCTGCGACCGCGGTTATCGGCGCATTCTGGAATCTGATCATCGCCACCGGCATGCACGTGCCGATCTATACCGCCATATTGCCCGCCGCGCTCCAGAACGGTTACGACGCCATCTTATACCCCGGCACCGCGGTTGTAGCCTACACCACGCTTGCCATCGCGCTCGCCTATGGCCTGCGCGCTAAGGACAAGGAGAGTCGAGCCACGGGCTGGAACTTGTTCATCACCTATGCCTTCGGTCGCGTGAGTGAGCCCATCATCTACGGCATCCTGTTTCGCGACAAGAAGGCTCTTGCCTGGAACATGATTGGTGGTGCTGTCGGTGGTCTGCTGGTAAGCCTTCTTCATGCCAACGTCTATATCTTCACTGGCGTTGGTTTCCCATGGATGAACGTGCTCATGTTTGCTCAGGATATCATCCCTGGCACCATCGGGTGTCTTGCTGGCGGTGCCGTGACGTTTGCGTTGGCGATGATTTTTGGATTTGAAGGACAGGAGAAGATGCCGTTGAAGTCCAAGAGCGGCGATTCTGAGGCCGTTGAATCCGTCGAGGCATAAGAGGCTACTACACAAATATGCTCCCCAGCCGTTGCGCGGTCCGACCCCTTGGCCGCGCAACGGTACTGTGCTGTTGCGCGGCACTTGCCGAGTCCGTTGCGTTCGACAGTGTGGGCCGGGAATTTGATAGAAAGGACGACACCATAATGTTTAGAGAAGATTTTTTATGGGGCGGGGCTCTGGCTGCAAACCAGTGCGAGGGAGGATGGAACGAAGGCGGTCGCGGTTTAGCCAATTCCGACATGCTGCCGTTTGGCGATCAACGCATGGACGTCATGCGGGGAGACCTTGATCCGCGTGCGTTGGCACCCGACAGCTTCTATCCCGCTCGCAAGGGCATTGATTTTTACCATAGGTACAAGCAGGATATTGAACTGTTTGCCCAGATGGGTTTTAAATGCCTGCGCTTATCAATCGCCTGGAGCCGCATTTTTCCCAAAGGAGACGAAGCCGAGCCCAATGAAGAAGGCCTTGCCTTTTACGAGGATGTTTTTAGGACGTGTCGCGCGCATGACATTGAGCCTTTGGTGACGCTCAACCACTATGATGTCCCCATGCATCTCGTCGATGCGTATGGCGGATGGCGCGATCGCAGGTTGGTCGACCTGTTCGAGCGATATTCGCGTACCGTGTTCGAGCGCTATCGGGGATTGGTCAATTATTGGCTGACCTTTAACGAGATCAACATCATGACGCAGGCGTGCTTTATGGCGGCGGGGATCATCTTCGAGCAAGGGGAGAATCGCTATGCAACGGTTCACACGGCCGTGCACCATGTATTGGTTGCGAGCGCCCGTGCGGTCGGGGCGTGTCATGAACTGTGCCCTGGGGCGAAGATCGGTTGCATGCTCAACGCAGGTGTCTTCTATCCGGCTACATGTGATCCGGACGATGTGCTGGCTGCGCAGGCTGAGAATCGCAGCCATTACATGTTTACCGACGTCCAGGTGCGCGGTGCGTACCCGAGCTATGTTCTCAAGGAATACGCCCGCCATGGTTTTGAGGTGCCCTATCGGGATGATGACCGCGAAGTACTGGCTGCAAACCTGGTCGATTTCGTCTCGTTTTCGTATTACTCGACGCGCGTCGCAAAAGCGCATGCGGAAGGTCAGTTCGATTCGAACCTTCTTCGCTCGGCGCCTAATCCGTATCTAAAACAGGAGCCTTGGGGGAGGTTTATCGACCCCAAAGGGCTGCGCGTCACCATGAATGAAATCTGGGATCGCTATCAAAAGCCGCTGTTCATCGTCGAAAACGGTTTGGGTGCTCCTGATGTGCCGGAAGATTCGGGTGAAATAGAAGACGACTATCGAGTTGAATACCTGCGGGCCCACATCGAGGCGATGAGGGAGACCGTCGAGCTCGACGGGGTGGAACTCATGGGATATACCTGTTGGGGCCCGATCGATTTGGTTTCGGTCGCCACAGGACAGATGCGTAAGCGCTACGGGTTTATCTATGTCGATCGAGACGATAGCGGTGCGGGCTCGTTTGAGAGACGTAAAAAGAAAAGCTTCGAATGGTACCGACGCGTAATAGCAAGCAATGGCGAAGACCTTGCGTAATAACGTTAAGATGGACAAATGCGCCCGTTGGGGGAATAGTCGTGCCACTTCGCTTGACAACAGGCTAAACTAGCTATTAAACATTTACTATTCTGTTTAGATTGAATTTGCGGTCGTTTAGTTGCCGAGCCACGGGGCGGTCAAGCCACGATGCTCGGCCGCGACCGATGCTAGGGGGAACGATGGCTAAAG
>CABSMN010000147.1 GCA_902478765.1 uncultured Collinsella sp. | reverse complement strand
CGCTTCGTCAACGACGCTGGGGTGCAGCAGCGACACTGGGTCATAGATCACGCCGAGCGACGGGCTCGAGACGCGCTCCAGCACCTCACGGCAGCGATCTGGCGTGTTGACCGTCTCGTTCCAACCGGGCTCAATTAGAACCTGACCGCCCATGGCCTCGGCACGCTCGCAGACATACGCAAGCCCGTCCACAAAAGCCTCGAGTGCCTCATCGGTCATGCGGTCGTCCGCAACGCGGTTCTGCGCATTGGGGCGACCGGTCTCGGTGCCAACCGGGCATCCGCCGAGCATCTGGGCAAAGTTCAGGCATGCCTCGTACTCGGCAAAGTTATCCATGAGCTGTTGGCGATCGGGCGTCGCCAAATTCTTATAGCAGCCGAGCACGGCGACCGAAACGCCCGCCTCGTCGATCACCGCACGCAAATGGTCGGCAAGCTCGCGGGTCAGGCCGCCTCGATCGATCCCCATCGATGCGTAGAGCACCTTGCTCGGCAGCTGAATGCACGAAAAGCCCAGTTCTCCCGCCATGCGAATGCGTTCCTCGACGGTCCCCTGCGGAAGGTCGTGCAAACGTACACCCGGAGTAATAGCCCCCACGTTATTCACATCCCTTATGAGCGTTGATGCCCGGGGTGTATCCGCCAAACGGGTCCTCGATGGAGCACACGCCCGAGGGGGCGAGCGGATCGCGCTTACCGGCCAGCTTGTCGTGATGCATGGTCTCGATATAGGCAAGCACCAGCGGCGCCACACCCTTTGCATCATTTTTGACCACGGGCTCGCTCATGTAGTAATCAAACGTGCCCTCGCGGTGCGCGGTGTTGCCCAGGCCCGCAACCAGGCAGATGTTGTCGAGCGCCAGCTGCCCGTCATACTCGGACAGGCAGGTCTCGCAGATGCCATCGAAGGCGCGACGGCCGTACTGGTAGTAACGCTCGCCCAGCACGCCCAGACGCACGCCCTTCATGATGGCGTTGGCAAAGATGGCGCTACCAGACTCCTCCAGGTAGTTGGGGGCGATATTGGGCAGGTTGATGACCTGATGCCACATGCCGGTCTTCTCGTCCTGATACGGCAGCATGGCATCGATCAGGTCGTGGAACATCTTGCGAATCTCGTCCTTCTCGGCTGACATCGAAGGCGGCATGAGCTCCCAGGTATCGATGAGTGCCATGGCAAACCAGCCCTCGGCGCGCAGCCAGAAGTTAGCCGAAAGGCCGGTGACCGGGTCGCACCAGAACTGTTTGCGGCTCGCGTCGTAAGCGTGATAGTACAGACCGTTGAGGGGGTTGCGCATCAGGTCATGCACGACCTGGAACATATGGAAGCTGTCCGAGCAGGCACGACGGTTGTGGAAGCTCAGCTCGTACTGCATGTAGAACGGCTGGGCCATATACATGCCATCGAGCCAGATCTGGTTGGGATAGACGGCCTTGTGCCAAAACACGCCTTCTTTGGTGCGCGGCTGGGTCTCGAGCTGGCGGTAGATGGTGTCCATGGCGGCACGGTACTTGGGCTTGCCCACCAGGTCATAGAGCTTGTAGAGGGTCTTGCCCGCATTGACGTTATCGAGGTTGTACTCCTGCGGGTTGTAATGCTTGATGGTACCGTCGTCCTGGACAAAGAAATCGATGTAGTCATCGGCAAAGGTCAGGTAGCGCTGCTCACCCGTGATCTCGTACAGCTCGATGAGCGCCTTGATCATGCAGCCGTCGATATAGTTCCAGGTGTTCTCCTTGCCGGCGCGAATCTTTTCGATATTCCAAGCCGGCGCCTGCGGCGTAGAGGTTTCGATCAACTGCTCGATATAACGGTCCAGGATTTGATTGCAACCCATTGCTGTCCCCTCTGACATAAACGATAGGTGAACGTTACCCCTAGTGTAACGCGAACGGGGAATATAGGGTGAACGTTAACCCTATATTCCCCGCAAACGGCAGACTTTTAGCGGCAAACGGCGGTGAGACCCGCGGCGATGCGATGCGCCAGGCGCTCATAGCCGGCAGGACTGTAATGCAGACCGTCCGGCATATAGAGCTCGCGGTGCTCCGGCAAAAACGGGCTGATGCCGCTTTGCGCATACAGGTCAATCACCGGAACGGAGTAACGGTCACAGACCTCCAGCATCGCTCGCACGTAGGCGTCTTGCGTCAGACCCAGGTGGTTGAGCTCGTCGCTTGCCGGGATATCCTTCTCGTGCTTACCGCTCGTCTTGCACGGCGTCATAAACACGAGCTTTGCCCGAGGCGAGCGTGCCGTGATGGTGCGGACCAGATAATCGAGTGCACCATAGAACTCATGCACGTCCGTGCTGCCCAGCTCTCCAAGCGGCACGTTGCGGCTAAAGTCGTTGACGCCGCCAAAGACAACATAGACATCGGCCGCATCGTCGATGCCGTCCAAGCGCTCGACAAATGAATCGGTACGGTCGGCCTTGATGGCGATACGCGAACCCTTGATGCCAAAGTTCTCGACGACTGCACCTCCCAGCAACGCGCCCAGATGCGAAGTCCAAGAGATGTCGTTGCCGCCTGCGCCGCATCCGTTATCCCCCCATGTGGTCGAATCGCCAAAGCAGCAAATGGTCGATTCACTCAAACTCTTCGTTTCCATAATCTTCTCCTCATCCGCCCATCGGCAGTCATACAGGAACGTACCGTTTATTCGCAGCATGCCGAGGGGCTATGCACGGGCGCATTCCGCAACGTGCGAATCGAGCCATTCGATATCCTCGACAAGATGTGCCACGCCCAGATGGTGTTCACCCGGACACACCTCGTGCCGCAGGCCATCTCTGCGACCCAGCAACTTGTAGGCATCGCGCACGATCTCGAGCTGCTCGTCAACATTTTTCAGCCCGCGCGAACCGTTCAGATGATCCTCTTCGCAGCTTTGCACTAACAACGGGCGAGGCGCAATAAGCGAGGCAATATCGCCCATGTCGAGCAAGCGCCAAAGTCCGGGTGTGTAGTTGCAGCTGCAATTGCCATTGAGGTGCAGCAGCGAATCATCGACACCGTACAGGTAGCCCGAGACAAACGCCTTGCATACGCGTGGGTCGAGCGCCGCCAGATACAGCGTCATGTATCCGCCGCCCGAAAAGCCAAAACAGCCCAGGTCGTCCATGGCAATGTCGCCGCGCGCCTCTAGGTAATCGATCAGACGCATGTTATCCCAGGCGTTGAGGCCCGCAACGGTAAGTCCCAGCGGCTCGGCCATGCGCGCCTGGTTTAGGCACGTGCCGCGCAGAAAGCTGTTCTCGTCATCGCCCTGACCCTTCCAGTCACGACGGTATCCCCAACCGCGTGCGTCGGGGCAGACGGTCACGTAACCCATGCGTGCCAAACGCAGACCGTAGTCGTAATTGAACTTACGCACGGCATCATCGACAGCCGGCACGCCCGCAACACCGGCTACGCTTGCAGCACCCGCTCCCTGATGGCCATGCGGGCAGATATAGCAACGCTTGCGGCCGCGCGCATCGAGCTTAGGCGACTGCGGCTCGAGCAGGTAGAACGGCATCCAAACGTCGCGCTCCACCTGCAGCATCGCATGGGTGCGCACGATACCGCCAGCCACCCGCACGCGGTCGAACTCACGAACCTCAATCGGGACGCGGTCCATAAGCGAAAGACCCAAAACATCGTACAGACGAGTCCTGGTCGCAATCTTCCACGCCTCAAAGTCTGCAGGGGTCTTGCCCGCAAATGCGGCGGAGCGCCCCTCGCGCTTCAGCCGGGCACGCAGCGCAGGCTCGTCTTCGCAGTACGTCTCGATGTGCACGGTGCGACCGTTGTCAGACAGCCCAGCCGTCTCCACCGCATCACCGTCGCCGCCCTCGGGGTCCCAACCGTCCACACCGGCAAGCACCTGCTCGCGGGCGTACCCGGCGGCAGTCATCACATCGAGTTCATTCGCCCACGGCACCCAGCCGGTAGTATCGCCCGCCGGCCCATACAGGATCGCGCCAGCATACTGCGCGCAGTTGTGCGCCGCCGGTTTATTCCAATCCCACCAGCCTTCGCGCTTGATATGTCGCCCTAGCCAACAATCGATCAGCGCAGTTTGCGCCCATTCGCGCCAAGGACGGCCCAGGTAGACCGAATCCGGCGCCACACCATCCGGAGCTGTAAACGAACAACCATGAAACACAAATCCGTACGGCTCGCCTTTAGGCGTGGAGGCTGCCGTTACATACCCGTTGACATCCATATCGCGGTTGAGCGAGCGAATCTCGCACCCCTCAAAGTAGGCACGCGCGCCGCCAAAGATAAAGTCGACATCGCCCTCGATCCGGCAACGTCGAAAATACTGGCGTCCCACCCGGCGCGGCGCATACTGCTTGGGTCCTATGAACCCGCCCGGTTTGGCCTCATGCGGCGGCAGCGGACCCAAAAACAGCGTGTCTTGGTGTCCCTTAATGCAGCAGGCATCGACAACCAGACGGTCGCCATCGGCATACAGGGCAATCGCCTGACCGACCTCGCGCCCATCGCCCGCATCGTTTTCGATCGTGAGGTTCTCGAGCCG
>CABSMN010000146.1 GCA_902478765.1 uncultured Collinsella sp. | reverse complement strand
GCGTGTGGTTGTCGATAAGCGTGCGAAGTGCCGCCATGTGCGTGGGCGTGGTGCCGCAGCATCCGCCCACGACGCTCACGCCGTCTTCGATCATGCCGGCTACGGCCTCGGCGTATTCGGGCGCCTGGATATCAAAGACGGTGTTGCCGTCATCGTCCACGCGGGGCAGTCCAGCGTTGGCCTGCACCATGATGGGCTTGTCCGTAACGGTGAGCATGCGAGCGGCGAGCCCTCGGAGCTCGGCCGGTCCCTGGCTGCAGTTGATGCCCAAAACGTCGGCGCCGATGGCATCGAGCGTGATGGCGGCAACCTCGGGACTCGTGCCCAGGAAGGTGCGACCGTCTTCCTCAAAAGTCATGGTGGCAAAGACGGGCAGGTTGGAGTTCTCGCGGCAGGCGAGGACCGCCGCCTTGATCTCGGCCAGGTCGGTCATGGTCTCGATAATAAAGAGGTCCACACCCGCGGCGACGCCGGCGCGCACTTCCTCGGCAAAGAGGTCGTAGGCCTCGTCGAAGCTCAGGGTACCCAGGGGGCGCAGCAGCGCGCCGATGGGGCCGATATCGCCGGCGACGTAGTGGGCACCGGCTGCGCGGGCGCAGGCGACAGCGGCGGCAAAGACATCTGCCACGGTGGCGGTACCGTCGAGCTTGTGGGCGTTGGCGCCAAAGGTGTTGGCGGTGATCACGTCGCAGCCGGCCTCGACGTACTGTCGCTGAATGTCGGTAATGACCTGGGGCTCCTCAAAGTTGAGCAGCTCGGGCAGGGCTCCGGCCTTCATGCCGGCCGCCTGCAGCATGGTGCCCATGCCGCCGTCGAACAGCAGATGCCCCGTGCCCTCGATGGCCGCACGCAGGCGATCGTCCTTAATGCGCAGATCGTCGATCGTGCGCGTCTTGTACGTGGCACCGTTGCGACGTGCGGCATCAACGGGTGCCGCCAATGCAGTGCCGTCAGAATCATGAGTGATAAGCGGAGTAAACATCGAGGGCTCCTAATGGCTGGAATAACAGGTGGTGTGGGCGGCGCGGAAGCGGCAGTGCTCGCGCATGCGGCAGATAGTGCAGGTGGGGCGGCTCTGGGCGTCGTGGACCTCGCCGTCGAACAGACCGATCACCGCGGTCACGCTCTTGGTGGGCATGAGCAGGTTGGTGGGTGTGACGGTAAGCCCGATGAGCCGCGTGGCGTTGAGCGCAGCCACGATTGAGCGCTGGGCCGTAAGCGGGCAGTCGCCATAGCCGGGGCTGAAGCGCCAGTTGCCGGTGAGCCCGTGTACAGCGGCCGCGGCCTTGACTTGCTGGTCCATCTGCTCGACGGCGGCCTCCACATAGGCGGAGCACGCGGCATCGAGCACGGCTCCCTCTAGGGGCTGCTGGGCTCCCGTGGTGCGCAGGCGACGCTCGGCGTCCATGCCGAGGGTGCATGCCATGAGTGCGGCAAAGCGGGCGTCTTTGAGATGGCGATAGATATCGCGACCTTGCAACTCAACGTTGGTGCCAACCAGACGGATGCAAGGCTCTCCCTGCTCGTCCACGCCCGTGGCATCGATGGCAAATACGCGGCGCACGCCACGGGGCTCAATGTCCAGCTCAAGGTGCTCGACCACAAGCTCAATACGCTGCGACAGCTCGGGCTCAATCTGCTGACCGCCGTAGCCCAGATACCGCAGCATCTCGGCACGGTCGACACGGGGATGGTGCGCAGCATCGACACGATAAAGCGCCGGCGACGCAAGGTCGGCCGGCACTTCGACAGCGGTTGTATCGATGTGCGGTTTTTCCATTACCCCAGGCGCTCCATAATAGTCGCGGCGATCGCAGGACGATTCATAGTGTACAGGTGCAGACCGGCGGCACCGTGCTCCTTAAGGTCGCAAAGCTGACGGGCGGCATAATCTACACCGGCTGCCTGCAGGCTCTCGGGATCGTTCTCGTACTTGGCGAGAATCTTGATGACGGGGGAGGGCAGCGATGCGCCGCACATAAAGACCATGCGGCTGATCTGCGACTTGCCCATAAACGGCATGATGCCCGCGGTAATGGGCACGGTGATGCCTGCCTTGTCGGCAAGCTCGCGGAAGCGGTAGAAGCACTCGTTGTCAAAGAAGAGCTGCGTCACAAAGAAGCTCGCGCCGGCGTCCTGTTTTTGCTTGAGGTATTCGACCGAAGCGTTGAGGTCCTCACAGGCAATGTGACCCTCGGGGTAGGCTGCGGCGCCCACGCAAAAGCCGGCGTCGACGAGCTCGGGGATGAGGTCGCGGGCGTAGGCGTAGTCCGAGGCGGGCTTGTCGTCCTCGGTTGCGCCAGCGGGAAGATCACCGCGCAGGGCCAGCACATTTTCTACGCCGGCGGAGCGGTATTCGTCGATCTTGGCGGCGATGTCGGCATGCGTGCGGCCAACGCAGGTAAGGTGCGCCACCGAGGGCGTGTCGAATTCGCTCGAAATCATATGCGCGATGGGGGCGGTGGTGGCGCCGTTGCCAGAGCCGCCGGCCGAGCAGGTGACCGAGACAAAGCTCGGCGAAAGCTTGCACAGATTGCCTGTCACCTCGCGAGCCGTGTTAAGGGTAAGCTCGCCCTTGGGCGGGAACATCTCAAACGAAACGGGTGCGGTGCCCTGGGATGCTGCCTGCTTAAAAACCTCGTCGACGCGCATATCGTGCTCCTTTAGATACTTAAATAGTGTGATGTGTTGTAAGGATTCTACAGCACCACTGTGTCACGGTGGAGTTTCACTCGCTATTCGGGGATACCAATCAAAGATGCCTTGCTATCGACATTTCCTATAGCAGAGCGGTCAATCTAGGATGGGGCTATAAAGACTGGTATCTGATACGAAATACCAGTTAATAGAGCCCCATCCCAAATTGACTACCCTTAAACCATGGGGAGAGGTCTGCAATTTATACAGTTGATTGGCTGTTGAGGGCGGCAACGCCGCCGCGATGCGGTAACCTCATTGATTGGTTTCGTGACAGCAACATAACGGTAATGTTGCGGAAACACGACGAGCCTAATCTATGACTCGTTCGTTAGTAATCAACACCGCTTCTCACGCGGTGCCGATACGAAGGGAGTTCCGTATGGCCGAACTTACTGACCGCTTCGGGACCATGGTGTTCTCTGAGGAAGTCATGAAGGACTACCTCCCCAAGGACATTTGGAAGCGCCTTGCTGCAACCCTCGAGGACGGTGAGCCGCTCGACCTGGATGTGGCCAACGCCGTTGCCCACGCCATGAAGGTCTGGGCCATCTCCAAGGGCGCGACGCACTACGCGCACTGGTTCCAGCCGCTTTCGGGCATTACTTCCGAGAAGCACGACAGCTTCCTCGAGCCCAACCACGACGGCACCGCCATTACCAAGTTTACGGGCAAGAACCTCATCCAGGGCGAGCCTGATGCCTCGAGCTTCCCCAACGGCGGCCTGCGTGCCACCTTCGAGGCCCGTGGCTACACCGCTTGGGATCCCACCAGCCCCGCATTCATTAAGGACGATGTCCTGTGCATCCCCACGGCTTTCTGCTCCTACACGGGCGAGGCCCTGGACAAGAAGACCCCGCTGCTGCGCTCCATGACCGCGCTCTCGCGTGAGTCCAAGCGCGTTTTGGCGCTGTTTGGCAAGACCCCCAAGAAGGTCGTTCCTTCCGTGGGCGATGAGCAGGAGTACTTCCTGATCAAGAAGGACGCTTACCGCAAGCGCAGGGACCTGGTCATCACCGGTCGCACCCTCTTTGGCGCTGCCCCCTGCAAGGGCCAGGAGCTCGAGGAGCACTACTTTGGCGCTATCCGCCCCACCGTCTCGGCCTATATGAAGGACCTGGACGACGAGCTGTGGGCGCTTGGCATTCCTGCCAAGACCAAGCACAACGAGGTCGCTCCCTGCCAGCATGAGCTCGCCCCTGTCTACGGCGAGGTCAACGAGGCCATCGACCAGAATCTGGTCATGATGGAGAAGATGAAGCTCATCGCCTCCCGTCACGACTTGGTCTGTCTACTGCACGAGAAGCCCTTCGAGGGCATCAATGGTTCGGGCAAGCACAACAACTGGTCGCTTGGCACCGAGTCCGAGAATCTGCTCGATCCGGGCGACACCCCGCTCGACAACCTGCAGTTCATCGTCTTCCTCACCGCGGTGATCGAGGCCGTCGATAACTATCAGGAGCTCCTGCGTGCCTCCGTTGCCTCGGCCGGCAACGATCATCGTCTGGGCGCCAACGAGGCTCCTCCGGCGATTATGTCCATCTTCCTGGGCGACCAGCTTACCGAGGTCGTCGAGAAGATCATCGATGGCAAGGCTTCCGTCCATGCCACGCGCGGCGTGCTTGACCTAGGCGCCGATACCCTGCCCAAGCTGATGCAGGACAACACCGACCGCAACCGTACCTCCCCGTTCGCCTTCACCGGCAACAAGTTCGAGTTCCGTGCCTGCGGCTCCGAGCAGAACGTCTCCGACTCCAACCTGGTGCTCGATGCTGCCGTGGCCAAGTCGCTCAAGTCTTTCGCCGACGCACTCGAGGGTACGCCCGAGGATAAGTTCCAGG
>CABSMN010000145.1 GCA_902478765.1 uncultured Collinsella sp. | reverse complement strand
CTACACTTCTAGCTTCGTCGGCAGCGTCAGATGTGTATAAGAGACAGGCCCAGGCCGGTGGCAAGAATGCCGCCGGCATCGCCGATGCTCTCGCGGCCGCTAAGACCGCGCTCGGCGCCTAAGAATCTAGGTAGTCGCTGTGGTCGCGCTTGCGCTGGACATAGGGGAGACCAGGATCGGCATCGCCGTCTCGAGCCGTGATGGCAAGATAGCGATGCCTGTCAAGGTGCTCCCGGCTGCAGAGGTCGCCGGTATGGCCAAGACGTTCCGCTACCTGGTCGAGGACTATGACCCCGATATCCTGGTAAGTGGGCGTCCCCTGACCATGGCCGGTGAGCCCGGTCCCCAGGCCGAGCGCGTTGCCGCTGTTGCGCAAAAGATTGCCGACGAGCTCGATCTTCCGTTGGAGTTTGAGGACGAGCGCCTGTCCTCGCAAGAGGCAAAGCGTATCCTGCGCGAGCAGGGCCTCAACGAAAAGCAGATGAGGGGTAAGATTGACATGATTGCCGCCAGCCTGTTTTTGCAGACGTGGCTTGATCGTAAAAACGAGGAGGTTTCGCATGCCTAGCGCTCCCGATCCGCGCCAGCCGAATCGTACACGTCAGCCGGCGTCGCGCCCTGCCCAGCCTGGCCAGCGTCCGGCACAGCCGACCCAGCGCGCAGCTCAGCCTGCTGCGCGCCCGGTGCAGACCTCCTCTCGTTCGGCCCAACCTGTTCAACGGACGGGTCAGCAGCCTTCTGCTCGTTCGGTTCAGCATTCGACTTCTCACGCGGCTCAGCAGCCCACTGCTCATACGGCCCAGCCTGCAGGCGGCACCCGCTTTAAGCAGCAGGCGCTTACCCAGCGAACGCAGGCCCCCCAATTGCATTCGCATCACGCTCGCGGTTCGCATGGCGTTGCTCCGGCGACCCGCTCGAGCTACAACACGCATGCTCGTCGCGGTGCTCAAAAGATGAGTTCTCCGGTTCCCATGATCATCGGCGTTGTGTTGGCGGTGCTCGCGCTTGCTGCGATCGCTTTCTTTGTCGTGCCGGCCGTCAAGGGCTTCTTCGCCGGTGGGGATACGAAGGTCACGGCTGGTCAGCAGGTTACGGTGACCATTCCCGACGGTGCTTCGGGCGATACGATCGCCTCGATTCTCTCCGAGAACCATATCGTCGAAAATCCCAAGGATTATTATGCGGCGGTGAAAAAGCTCACCGCCGATATGTCGCTCAAGCCTGGTACTTATTCGTTCACCACACTCATGGATGCGACCAAGGTTGTTCAGCAGCTCATGGAAGGCCCCAATGCGGGCTCCAATGCTCTGACTATCCCTGAGGGCCTAACGGTCGATCAAGTCGCCGACCGCGTGGCCCAGGCCTACGACAGCATCTCTAAGGAAGACTTCCTCAACCTGGCCAAGGCCTCCAACTACGTGGACGACTATAGCTTCCTTAAGGGCGCGGCCAACGACTCGCTCGAGGGTTTCTTGTTCCCCAAGACCTATTCGTTGGGTGATTCGCCGACGGCCGATGACGTGATTCGCGCTATGCTCGATCAGTTTAAGACCGAGTACAAGTCGCTTGACTTTGCGAGCTGCGAAGCCAAGATCAAGGAGCGCTATGGTGTGGAGATGTCCGACTACGACATCGTCAACTTGGCCTCTATCGTCGAGCGCGAGGGCCTCAACGCCGATCAACGTGCGCACGTGGCCTCGGTCTTCTACAACCGCCTTGCCGGCAAGCTCGACGGTCTGCGCTATCTCAACAGCGATGCGACCATGATGTATGTCACCGGTGGCGAGGTTACCGCCGACGACCTGCAGAGCGATAGTCCGTATAACACCTATAAGCACGAGGGTCTGCCGCCCACGCCCATCTGCTCTCCGTCGCTCGAGGCACTCAAGGCCACGCTTGAGCCGACCGACTCCGATGACCTGTATTTCTACATTACGCAGGACGAGGAGTACTTCTCGCAAACCTACGAAGAGCATCAACAGTCTTGGAATTAGCATGAGGATTTTTAGCCCCAAACGATACGTTGCCTCGGTCGATCGCATCGACCTCGATACCCTGTGGGCCGACGGCAAACGCGCCATTCTGCTCGATCGCGATAACACCCTGGTGCCGCGCGACACCGAGCAGGTTCCCGCCGCGGTTTCCGCTTGGCTCGACGCCGCCCGCGCCAAAGGCTTTAAGCTGTGCATGGTGTCCAACAACTGGCATCGCGACCAGGTCATGAGCTCTGCACGCGAGCTGGGACTCGAGGCTATTAGCCACGCCATGAAGCCGGCGCCGTTTGCCCTCAAGGCGGGTCTTAAGCGCCTCGGCGCCACGGCCGACGAGGCGGTACTGATCGGTGATCAGCTCTACACTGACGTGTGGAGTGGCAATTTCGCCGGCGTTGACACTATTCTGGTCAAGCCGCAGGCGACCCAGGACCTGTGGTACACGCAGATCTTCCGTATCTTTGAGCGCCGGGCCCTGCGCGACCTTCCCTGCGAGGAATAGGTTTCGCCATGTCTCAGCACTTCAAACACGGCTGCGACCATATTTTCTTTATCGGCTTTTTGGGCGCGGGCAAGTCGACGCTCGCGCGTAACGTGGGCACTATGTTCAAGCGTCGATTCATCGATACCGATCGTTTGGTTGTGCGTCGATGTGGCAAGTCGGTGACCGAGATATTTGAGACCGAGGGCGAGGATCGTTTTCGCGAGCTCGAGACCTCGGCACTCCGTTCGCTTCAAAGCGAGCGCAGCCTGCTGGTATCGTGCGGGGGTGGCATCGTCGAGACGCCGGTGAACATTAAACTGATGCACGAGATGGGTACATGCGTGTACCTCGAAGGCGACTTTGAGGACTCGTTGCGCCAGATTCGCCGCTCCGATACCCGACCCGATTTCCGCTCGCCCGAGCATGCTGCGCGCCTTTTTGAGCACCGTCGTCCGCTGTATCGCCAAGCCGCCGATATTACCCTTGATATTCGCAACAAGTCCTTCGAGGACGTTTCCTACCTTTGTGCCGAGATGCTTTTGGAGCGTGGACTGCTATGATTCGCCGCCAACTTATCAATTTCCAAAACCGCAGTGTCGATGTCCGCGTCGGTTTGGGCGCGTTCGATGAGCTGCCGCGCATGTTTGCCTCGGCTGTGGGCAAGCCTAAGCGCGCGATGGTGGTTTGGAACGACGCCGCATCCGAGCGTTTTGGCGAGGCTGTCGAGCATGCACTGGTTGACGCCGGCTTTGCCGTGTCGCCGCTCGTCCTCGAGGTTACACCTGCCGGTGCTACGCTGGCCGATGCCGATACCGTCTTTGGCGCCCTGTCGGCTAACGGCATTACCTGCGACGATCTCGTTGTCGCTGTCGGCGACACGGCGACCTGCTCGGTCGTTTGCTGGTGTGCCAATCAGTGGTGCGGTCGCACCGAGTGCGCCTTGCTGCCGACGACGTTCGACGCCATGCTCACGGTCGCGACGACCATGAAACCGCTCGTCGCCTCGTCGGCGCATGCGCTTCCCGCTATCGCGTTCCGTCCCGAGCCGGGCTTGGTCGTGTGTGACCTCGACCTTGTTCGCGAGGCGGACCCCGAGGATCTCAAGCTCGGCTATGCGTTGCTCGTTGGCACCATGCTTTCGAGCAGCAAGTCCCGCTGGAATCAGTTTACTGAGACCGTCCCCGAGATCCTTGCGGGCGAGGAGGTCGCGCTCGTCAATGCCGTTCAATGGTCTCAAACTGCCCGCAAGGACGTACTGATGGCCACGAACCCGAGCGCCCGCCATGCGCTCGATTTTGGCAAGACGGGGGAGCGTACCCTGCGCGCCTGCTTGGGCGATGCCGCTTCGCAGGTCCCTGCCTATCAGCTGTTATCCGAGGGCATGCGTTTTGAGGCGCGCCTAGCACATGATGCCTGCGACTTCGATATCGATTACGTCTTTGAGGTCGATGACTGCTTGGAGGACTTTGGTATCGAGGAGCTTGCCTTCGATCTGGAGCCCGCCACGTTTATCGAGGAGTTCCGCGGGCAGCAGTTTGTCCGCTCGAACCGCAGCATGTTGCCGCTGCCCGCGGCGCTCGGCGCCATTCGTCTAACGAGCGTTGAGGACGAGGTTCTTGAGCGCCATGCTCACGCCTACTTGGCTTCACGCAAAGAACTTCTCTAAGATTTATTGACATCCATTGTCTTTCGTATCATGTTGAGGGGTGGGTTTTCAATCGGTTGCGGATCGCATGCGATTCCGTCGTTCGATTGAGACCCGTCCCGTCTATATAGAGACAACAAGAAAGGAATCTGCATGTCTGAGTTTGCTGCCGGTCCTGCCGGTCGTATCGAGCGTGTCCGTGCCCTGATGGCCGAGCGTGGCTACGATGCCATCGTGGTGCGCGACGAGGCCAACCTTCGTTGGCTTACGGGCGTGAAGGGCGTCTTCGACTACACCTTCGAGTTCCCGCACGCGGCGTTTATTACGGCTGACCAGTGCCTGTTCCATACCGACTCGCGCTACCTCAACAGCTTTGAGGAGAACACGCCCGCCGGCCTGTCTCTTATACACATCTGACGCTGCCGACGAAGCTGGAAGTGT
>CABSMN010000144.1 GCA_902478765.1 uncultured Collinsella sp. | reverse complement strand
AGACAGGCTCAAGATGCGCGCGGTCCTCATCGTTAAAGCCCAACACCATCGACCCGGTGCGGCGGAACAGAAAGCCCAGCTCCTGCGCCCACGTACCGTACAACTCGCAGCCACGGGCGTTGACCTGCGCCTTTACGGTGCCCGGCGCCGGATCGTAGCCAGCGTGCACCAGGCCGCCGTTGGCCTTCGACGCGCCCAGCGCAATATCGTTAGCCGCCTCGACCACGCAAATGGACAGGTCAAACCGCGCGAGCTGCCTCGCGATGGCGCACCCGGTAATGCCCGCGCCCACAATTGCGATATCAAACGTTTCTGTCACAGTGCCTCCCAGACAAGTTGACAGGCTGTCAATAAGACTATCCTACGGTCTGCGCGTCCCCAGAGCGGCGTCAATGCGGCGAACAGCCCCGCAACACCCGCCAACGGCAGACGAGGTGAGACCCGGTAACGTCGACAACCTCGTCCGCCGACAACTACGGCAACCTTTCGTCTCGATCTGTAACAGTTAGCTGATGATTTGGGTTCTAGATGTTACAGATCGAGACAAACCTTTCGGCGGATTTTGAATGTCTCGATCTGTAACAGTAAGAGGGGTTTTGGGGCCCAAGATGTTACAGATCGAGATTGAAGTCGGGGAGGGACCCCTGTGTCTCGATCTGTAACATCTAGACCCGGATTCCGCCTCCACCTGTTACAGATTGAGATGTTTGTGTCCGCGCCAGCCCCGCCCCTAGCCGTGGCCCCATATAAACAAACCCCGTGGTAAACTTGACCGGACTGTTAATATCCCGAAAGGTACCCGTAATGTCCAAGTACATCTCCGAGCTCATGTCGCCGCAGCTTATGGGCGTCGTCTATGCCTTCGTTGGCTTTATCATCGCCCTGTATGTGCTGTCGGTCGTCTATGTGTTCATCGACGCTCGCCGCCGCGGCGCCAGCGCCTACGTGGCATGGGGCATCATCGCCCTCATCCCGTTTGTAGGCCTCATCGCCTACCTGGTCTTGCGCCCGCACTCCTACGCTTCCGACCGCGAGGAGCAGGAGCTGGACATGGCCCTGCGCGAGCGCCAACTTGCCCAGTACGGCACCTGCCCGCAGTGCGGCGCACCCATCGAGAAGGACTTCGTCGTCTGCCCGGTGTGCGATACCCAGGTTCGCAACGTCTGCCCCAGCTGCCATCGCCCGCTCGATGCGCACTGGAAGGTCTGCCCCTACTGCCGAACTCGCATCCAGTAACGCATCCATCGCCGGGCCGGCCGCAAACCACGGGCACGCCGCAAGCCGCACGCGCGCCCCACACCCCGCCCTCACACGATGAAGCATGCGTAGAAAATCGCCCGCCGTGCCATTAAGGTGCGGCGGGCGCTTGTATACCAAGGCAACCTGCCTATAATGATGCAAGTTAAAACGCCGAGCGCATCGCACGCACTTGCATCAGGCATCCGAGAGGAGAAAACATACCCATGAAGGCACTCTACAATGACGGTTCGGTGGCCGAGCTCCCGCAGGACGAGGTCACGCACGTCATCCGCCACTCCGCCGCGCACATCATGGCGCAGGCCATCAAGCGCCTCTATCCCGAGGCCGACTTTGCCTACGGTCCCGCGACCGACAACGGCTTCTACTACGACGTCGACCTGCCCGAGGGCGTCAAGATCAGCGAGGACGACTTCCCCGCGATCGAGGCCGAGATGAAGAAGATCGTCAAGGAGAACCTCAAGTTCACCGTGTACGAGAAGCCCCGCGCCGAGGCCATCGCCCTTATGGAGGAGCGCGGCGAGAAGTACAAGGTCGAGCACATCGGCGACCTGGACGACGACGCCCGCATCACCTTCTACCAGCAGGGCGACTACATCGACATGTGCGTCGGCCCCCACATCTGCTACACCAAGGCCCTCAAGGCCTTTAAGCTCACCGGCGTCTCGGGCGCCTACTGGAAGGGCGACAAGGACAACAAGATGCTCACCCGCATCAACGGCGTCGCCTTTGCCACCAAGGAAGAGCTCGACGAGCACATGCACATGCTGGAGGAGGCCAAGAAGCGCGACCACCGCAAGATCGGCCGCGAGATGGACCTCTTTATGATGCGCGACGAGGCCCCCGGCTTCCCGTTCTTCCTGCCTAACGGCATGATCCTTAAGAATACGCTGCTGGACTACTGGCGCGAGATTCACCACAAGGCCGGCTACGTGGAGATCTCCACGCCGCTCATCATGAACAAGCAGCTGTGGAAGACCTCGGGCCACTGGGACCACTACAAGGACAACATGTACTCCACCGTCATCGACGACGAGGAGTACTGCATTAAGCCCATGAACTGCCCGGGTGGCGTGCTGGTGTACGCCTCCAAGCCGCACTCCTACCGCGAGCTGCCCATCCGCGCCGGCGAGATTGGCCTGGTGCACCGCCACGAGTTGCGCGGCGCCCTGCACGGCCTGTTCCGCGTCCGTTGCTTTAACCAGGACGACGCCCACCTGTTTGTGCGTCCCGACCAGCTGACCGACGAGATCGTGGGCGTGGTCAACCTCATCGACTCCGTGTACCAGAAGTTTGGCTTTAAGTATCACGTTGAGCTTTCCACCCGCCCCGAGGACTCCATGGGTTCCGATGAGGACTGGGCTCGCGCCGAGGAGGGCCTGCGCACCGCTCTGGAGAAGCTGGGCATGGACTACGAGGTCAACGAGGGCGACGGCGCCTTCTACGGCCCCAAGATCGACTTCCACCTGGAGGACTCGCTCGGTCGTACCTGGCAGTGCGGTACCGTGCAGCTCGACTTCCAGATGCCGCTCAACTTTGACCTGGAGTACGTGGACGCCGACGGCACCAAGAAGCGCCCCATCATGCTGCACCGCGTGTGCTTTGGCTCCATCGAGCGCTTCATCGGTATTCTGATTGAGCACTTTGCGGGCAAGTTCCCCACCTGGCTGGCTCCCGTGCAGGTCAAGGCCCTTCCCGTCTCTGAGAAGAGCCGCGACTACGCCCACGAGGTGTGCGCCAAGCTGGAGGAGGCCGGCATTCGCGTGGTCTGCGACGACCGCGACGAGAAGATCGGTTACAAGATCCGCGAGGCCCGCAGCATCGACCGCGTGCCCTACATGCTCATCCTGGGCGAGAAGGAGGTCGAGGCCGGCAACATCTCCGTCCGCGACCGCTCCAACGAGACCGTTCAGATGAGCGTTGACGAGTTTGTTGCCAAGGTGACCGAGGAGATCAAGACCCGCGCCTAAGGCAAGCTTCACAACAATTTACAAAGGCGACCGTCCACAAAGGGCGGTCGCCTTTTTCATGCCGAAATAAGAAAAGCCGCTGGTTGAGCGGCTTTTTTTGTTGCACAAAAAGGTACAGGTTTTTGTAGAGGGGTATGGAGATGTACCTACTAGCAGTACATTTTGCGTAATCTGGGCAAACGCTGATTAATTGCTCGTATAATGTCGTCTGTCGAAAGATACAAAAACCTGTACTTTTGCGACTGCGCCTAGCTGCGAGCGAGAAGCCTGTTCTAAACGCCCCTGCATTTGCGTGCATCGCAAAGCCAAAAGAGGGGGCGAGAACATGGAACGGACGGCACGGCGCCAAGAGCAGCTGCCGGGCGCATTTAACGGCGCCACCACCAACAGCCAGCACGGCCGCGTTCGCTGGTATCTGGTCCACACCCCCAATGGAAAAGAGCGCGAGACCTGCGAAAAGGTCCGCCGCATTATCCCGCACAACCTTATGCAGGACGCTTTTGTGATGCAAAAGGAGTTCTGGTTTAAGCGGGATGGCGCCTGGTCGCTCCAAACCAAACCTATGTACAAGGAATATTTCTTCGTCGCCACGCACGATGCCGCCGCGCTCGATAGGGCCCTGGCCCAGTTGAGCTTTGGCTGTCGCATCGCCGGTAGCAGGGAGCGGGCGTACATGCCCATGCCGGACGATGCGCAGGACTGGTACCGCAGCGTGCTTGACGACGACGGCGTGGTGCGCAACAGCGTTGCGCGCATAGAAGACGGCGTGTTGCACATAGAGCAGGGTCCCTTGGTGGGGCAAGAGGCCCGCGTTAAAAAGATCGACCGTCATAAACGCTGGTGCCTGGTGGACGTAGGCGAGGGCGACTCCGCATTTAGGGAGCTGCTGCCGCTGGACGTTCCCAGCAAAACGTAAGGGAGACGTTGCGCCAGTAAATCGTTCGCATTTATTGAATTTATCGCTTGGGGGGGGGTCCTGGAGGACAGGGCCGTACGTTTGACTTTGGCTGCTAAAGAAGTAACAGGGAGCAAGGCGCCCGCGGGAGCGGCGCTGATTGCTCGGGCCATGGACCGGCGCGAGGGCGCCGGTCGCTACAGGGCCATGCAATCCATCATGGACTGGGACCGCTCGCGCCTGGCCTACAGGGCCGTCAAGCGCGCGTTCGACATCGTGTTCAGCGGCGTAGTGCTCGTCGTCATCGCGATCCCCAGCCTGGTACTCGCGGCGCTCATTCGCCTGGAGAGCGAGGGTAGCCCCTTCTACAGCCAGATTCGCGTTGGCCAGACCCGCCTCGATGGCAGCCTGACCACCTTCCGCATGTGGAAGTCTGTCTCTTATACACATCTCCGAGCCCAC
>CABSMN010000143.1 GCA_902478765.1 uncultured Collinsella sp. | reverse complement strand
TATCGGCCGCGACACCGTCGTGTGGCCGCAGACGCACCTGATCGGCCACGTCACCGTGGGCGAGGAGTGCCAGCTCGGCCCCAACAGCCGCCTCACCGACACCACCGTCGGCAGCGGCTGCACCATCGATGAAACCATCGCCATCGAGGCCGTCATCGAGAACGGCGTCGACTGCGGCCCGCGCGCCTACCTGCGCCCGGGCACCCACATGCTCGACGGTTCCAAGGCCGGCACGCACGTGGAGATCAAGAAGTCCACGATCGGCGAGGGCTCCAAGGTGCCGCACCTGTCCTACATCGGCGACACCACCATGGGCTCCGGCGTCAACGTGGGCGCGGGCTCCATCACCTGCAACTACGACGGCGTGCACAAGCACAAGACCGTCATCGGCAAGGATGCCTTCATCGGCTCCGACACCATGATGGTCGCGCCCGCCCAGATTGGCGACGGCGCGCTCGTGGCCGCCGGCTCCGTCATCACCGAGCCGGTCCCGGCAGACGCACTTGGCCTGGGTCGTGCCCGCCAGATAAATATTGAGGGCTGGGCCGCCGATTATCGCCGCCGTCTGCACGAGGACGACGAGGTATAACGTTTTACCAAGCATCTAAGGAGCTGTTCCCATGGGGGCGGCTCCTTTTTCTATCGTGACCTGCGCAACCGGATGAGTGGTCGGTTCGTGTCCGTTGGCGGTAAAGACGTTATCAGGACCCGATAAACCCCGCCGCGCGGTTACAATGCAACAAGGCATCTATATGGCATTCGATGTATAAAGGAGAAGGGTAATGCCGATTAATGATCCCGAGAAGTCGGAGAATATGCGCAAGTCCATCCGCGTGTATTCCGGTTCCTCCAACCGTCCCCTCGCTCAGAAGATTGCTGAGTACCTTGGGGTCGAGCTTTCGGGCCTTACGCTAAAGCAGTTCGCCAATGGTGAGATTTACGCCCGCTACGACGAGACCGTCCGCGGCGCCGACGTCTTCCTGATTCAGTCCGTGGCCGGCGGCAACGTCAACGACATGCTCATGGAGCTGCTCATCGCCACCGACGCTGCCAAGCGTGCATCCGCCCGCTCCATCACCGCCGTCATCACCCACTACGGCTATGCCCGCCAGGACCGCAAGGCCGGCCCGCGCGAGCCCATCACCGCCCGCCTCGTCGCCAACCTGCTCGAGCGTGCCGGCGTCAACCGCATCATCACCCTCGACCTGCACCAGGGCCAGATCCAGGGCTTCTTCGATATCCCGGTTAACCACCTGTCCGCACTGCCGCTGTTTGGCCAGTACTACAACGACATGCACTTCGACACCGACAACCTGGTTGTCGTCTCCCCCGACGTGGGTCGCGCCAAGGCCGCCAAGAAGCTGTCCGACATGCTCGGCTGCGACCTGGCCATCGCCCACAAGGGCCGTCCGCGCCACAACGCCGCCGAGGTCATGGGCATCATCGGTGACATCAAGGGCAAGACCTGCATCATCAACGACGACATGATCGACACCGCTGGCACCCTGTGCGCCAACGTCAAGGAGCTCAAGGCTATGGGCGCTGGCGACATCTACGTCTGCGCCACCCACGGCATCTTCTCCGGTCCGGCCATCGAGCGTCTGAACGACGCCCCCATCGTCGAGTGCGTCGTCACCGATGCCATTCCCGTCGAGGTCGGCGGCAAGATCAAGACTATCTCGGTCGCCGAGGAGTTCGCTCAGGCCATCTCCGCCGTTTACCACGAGGAGCCCGTCTCCACGCTCGTCGGCGGCGACTTCGCGCTGTAATCCAACGCGTATCGCATCATCTTTGATGTTTTTAAAGGGTCGGAAGCTCGCTTCCGACCCTTTTTCTATCCCTCGCCAACCTTCCCTGGACAATTAGTTCAGATACGTATTTTTTTAAAGCTCCAAAGGGCCGTTCGGAGCCTTCTAAGCTCCCCGGCGGACGCCATGCCGCCCAAAGCTCATCGTTTTCGAGTACCGCCGCCGCATATTTACCCTCAAATCGCTCTCGAAGGCCCTTAGAAACGCCTCGAACGCCCGCCGATTTATACGTATCTGAACTAACTGTCCAGTAGCCATCGTCAAACTGCGCAGCAGAGCTCAATCTCCTGCAATCCCCTCAACCGATTCCACCGATTTCATAACACCAAGCCGTTCATGGCGCGCAGCGCCCCGCTGAGCGAAAAGAACGGTATAGCGGTCGTATTCTGCCGCCAACTTAGTACGTTATAGCTATGACGACCGTGATTTCACATCTCTCCGCCCTCCGCGCAATTCGTCGCGCACGACGGGCGTACTCTGCCCTACCCTGGGGCTCCGTTGATAGCGAACAGCAAGCACAGGCCTTGGCTAGCTGCATTCCCAATAATGACGCGATAGACTTTGGCGCACTTTCGATACTCGACGCCTGGAATGAAGATGATTCCGAGCTGCTCGATCTTCTCGTTTCAAACGAAGGCAACCGACGCCCCGACAAGCGACTTCTTCAGCATATTCTCTCCGCTCCGCTTCCTGAAGGTGCAATTATGCACATCGAGGCCGACATCTACGCAACGTCTCCTGCCATGACAGCCATGCTTTGTTCCAAAAATGAATCGGTCGCCAAAACCTTGATGCTGCTCATGGAACTGCTCGGAACCTACTCCCTTCCTCCCGGGGCAACATACCCCATTGCCTATAACGACATCTGGCCCAAGGGCGATGTCTACGAAGCGATGGACGACCTCGATTGCCGGGGCGACCAGTCGGCGGCCGAACAGCAGAACGAAACCCGCTATGAACAAGCGCACTACAAATGCGAGCCCGCCACGACCATCGAAGAGCTCGAGGCGGTCGCACGGTTCGCCAAAAGTAGCTCATACGCCTCGTTTCGCACGGCAGTCAATCTCGCCCGACCCGGATCTGCATCCCCAGCCGAATCCCTAATGTTTGCCGTTCTCGGAGCGCCCATGCGCTTTGGTGGATTCGGATGTTGCAGCCTGCCCATGGGAGGCCTGCTACTCAACTATCGAATCGACTTCGACACTCTTGCGGTCAACATGTCCTCCGGCATCCCTTACGCCATCTGCGACCTGTATTGCCCGGCAGCCGGAGTCGACAACGAATACAACGGAATTGGACATGAGCTTCAAAACGCTCGCATCCACGATGGCAATCGGAATAATGGCCTCAAGGCAATGGGCATCCACGTCCTGGTTATCAATCGCGACCAAATGAAAGACCTTGTTGCACTCGAAGCCTTCGCCCAAACGATGCATCGACTCGCAGGAGTCCGATTCCGATACCGTATCAAGGGCTATCGCAAGCGTCAGGCCGCTTGGCTCAACGCTCTGCGGGCCGGAATCGGCCTTGCGCCGGTCTAAACGGCGAATCACCCACGCGCCGTCGGGCAGGGCTGGACAGTTAGTTCAAATACGTATAAATGGACACATTGAATTAGGCTGTTTTGCCGCCATCTCTACACCATTCGCCCTATTTGAAGGCAGGGTAGACTTCAAAGCAGCGTCATATGGACTAACTAAAGTTCCAAAACAACGTATCGGCATCGAATTGAGCACTTCGAGTCCTCAGAATTTATACGTATCTGAACTAACTGTCCACCTCGGATTTTGACGGCGGCCTAAACGCCCCCAAACAACCTCAATTGCCCTCCATTTGACAGCGGCAACAGGGTCGCTCACCATAGCAGGCGACAAATCAACGAAAGGATGAACATGGCAGCTGCACAGCCGCTTAAGATTCGCATGGTTGCCGGACTTGGCAACCCTGGCGATGAGTATGCCGAAACCCGCCACAACGCTGGCTTCAAAGCGATCGACGAGCTGGCCCGTCAGGCCGGCGTCACGTACTGGAAAAACCAGGCCGGCGCCGAGGTCGCGCTCATCAACATCAACGATGCCGAGGAAGAGGGCGGCAAGCGCCAGATTGTACTGGTCAAGCCGCAGTCGTACATGAACACCTCGGGCGGACCCATCTCCAAGCTCTGCCGCGAGTACAAGATCAAGGCCGAGGAGCTGCTCGTGATTCACGACGAGCTCGACATTCCCGCCGGTGACGTGCGCGTCAAGGTGGGCGGCGGCCATGCCGGTCACAACGGCCTGCGCTCCATCATCGACAAGATGGGCAGCCGCGACTTTAGCCGTATCCGCACCGGCATCGGCAACCCTCCCGGCAAGATGGCCGTGGCAGACTATGTGCTCAAACAGCTGCGCGCCCGCGAGGCCGATGACTTCCAGGACACCTGCGCCCGCGCCGCCGACGCCGCCGGCCTGGCCATCGTGCACGGCGTGATCTATGCCCGCGACCACGTCAACGGCGCCGCCTCCGCCAACGGCAAGCACTAAAACCTACCGTTTAGGGACAGGTTTATTTTGGCAGGTTTTATCTGCGGAAACGCCCCGGTGGCCGCATCGCAATAAACCCCGCGCCGCCATACACGCATAACACCCCAAAGGGGGCCGGCCTCATCACAACCCGAGGCCGGCCCCCTTTGTCGTTTTGCCTGATAAAACCAACCAAAATCAACCTGTCCCTATTTGGTAGGTCGATGTGGATAAGCCGGTTGATTTTCAATCTCAACGCAACAGCCTGAACGGGTCCCGTGTTTCCGCAGCT
>CABSMN010000142.1 GCA_902478765.1 uncultured Collinsella sp. | reverse complement strand
AGCGCCAGTGACGCGACGGGGCTTGATCTTGCCACGGTCGGTCATGTACTTACGGAGAAGCTGAGTGTCCTTATAGTCGATGAACTCAGTGTTCTCCTTGCAGAACTGGCAGTACTTACGACGCGGCTGACGTGCAGAAAAATCATTAGCCATGTCAAAATACCTTTCATTTGGCAACTTCGGCGAACCGAAGCCGCCTCTCACTCAAAAATAGGTGAACAACCCTTAGAACGGGATGTCCTCATCGTAGACGTCGACCGCAGGCGGCGTAGCCACCGGTGCGGCAGGACGTGCTGCGGGCGCGGGAGCTGCGGGGGCGTAACCGCCCTGGTCGTAGCCACCCTGGCCACCACGGGAGCTCATAAACTCGATCTCATCGACGATGACCTCAAGCTTGCTCCGGCGCTGGCCGTCGCGCTCCCAAGAGCTGTAGCGCAGCTTGCCCTCGATCGCGACCTTGTTTCCCTTTGCCAGGAAACGGCTCACGGCCTCGGCGCGGGTGCCGAACATAGTGCAGTCGACAAAGTTGGGATAGTCCTCCCACTCGCCAGTCTGCGCGTTACGGCGACGATCGTTGACGGCGACGCCAAAGGACAGAACCTGGGTTCCGCCGGCGGTGGCGCGCAGCTCGGGATCGCGGGTGAGGTTACCGGTGATGTTCACTCGATTGATGCTCATAACTCACTACTTCCTCTTGGGGCACAAGCCCAGTCCAAAACGACAATCTTACTCCTGGTCGTCGCGACGGACGATCATGTGGCGGACCACAGCGTCGGTGATGCGCAGGACGCGATCAAGCTCGGCGATCTGGGTAGGATCTGCGTGGAAGTTGATGAGGGTGTAGTCACCATCGGTGAGGTCGTTGATCTCGTAGGCGAGCTTGCGCTTGCCCCACTCGTCAACGGAGTCGACCTTGCCAGCGCCCTCAGCGATCGTGGTATCGATACGCTTCATAACAGCGAGACGAGTCTCGGGGTCGAGCGACGGGTCAACAAAGAACAGCAGTTCATAAGCCTTCATATTGTCACCTCCTCTGGGCAAATGTGGCTTCAGGTCGTGAAGGTGCGCCTGAAGCAGGAAAAGACTTGGTAATAATATCTTTCAACCTCCTAGGCTGCAAGAATATGCAGCTACAACCTCATGACCTCCACATATGCCCATAGTCGCACGGTGTTTCATGCGCATTCCAACCAAATGCCGACCAAGAGCTTGACGGATTTGTGGACAAGATACGATGCCGCGGGGACAAGCTGAGCCAAGCCGCAGGTCAACGGGCACAAGGCTGTGGTCGCAAAATGCATACCAGTGGTCCACAGCACCACCCAAAGATTTTTAAATTCATTGCCAAGTCGCTTATGAATACCCCTTTTGAACAATTGAGTTGATCAACCACGCTGGTCGGAAGCCGTTTTTTGGCATCTCAAACCCCGCTGCAACGCCAAGCGCGGCCGAGCGTTTTAAAAAATGCCAACTTTTCTGTTTGCACTTTGCGATTCCTCGTGTATACTGACTTACGCATTTAACGGAGAGTTGTCCGAGTGGCCGAAGGAGCACGATTGGAAATCGTGTAGGCGTCAAAAGCGTCTCCAGGGTTCAAATCCCTGACTCTCCGCCAGTTAATTCCAAAGCAGGCCTTCGAGCCTGCTTTGTTTTTACCCCACGCGGAGGGGTGGCAGAGTGGTTGAATGCGGCGGTCTCGAAAACCGTTTGGCCTGTATAAGGTCACGAGGGTTCGAATCCCTCCTCCTCCGCCATTAGATGGTATGAGCCCCAGCAATGGGGCTTTTTTTCTTTTTGAGCACATTTCAATAACGCGCAGAAGGAGGGATTCGAACCCGCCACGGGCGCGGAGCGTAAAGAAAACGCGCCCGTGGCGGGTTTTTAGCGCAGCGCGGTCGGCGTAAGCCGACCGGATAAATTTTGAGCAAAGCTCAAAATTTGGACATCCCTCCTATTCAGCCACGCCCCCATCGCGTTCAGCACCAACCCAGATCCCCAAACATGGGGCCTGCGCCTGCACCCGGTCCCGACCGTTTACCGAGCAATAGGGTCGCCACGCCCTCCAACCATGTACTATGTACGGGCATTGTCTAAACCCACAACCCAAAGGACCCCATCTTGCCCGTCGTCGCCGCTATGACCATTACCTCACATGCATCGGATGCCATGGTCGCCATTCCGTTTTGGCTCGAGATGTTCGCCGTCGTCGCGGCATCGATCTCGGGCGTGTTGGTCGCACGCGAGCACAAACTCGACCTGGTGGGCGCCGTCGCGCTCGCCGTGGTCTGTGGACTGGGCGGCGGTCTTTTGCGCGATATGACGCTGCAGGTGGGCAACGTCTACATCCTCAACCAACCGATGGCGCTCCCGCTCTCCATCGCCACCGCGGCCATCATCTACATCTTCCCGGCAATCGTCGACAAGCCCGAAAAGCTCATTCCCCTGCTCGATATCATCTCGGTGGGTATTTATGCGGCAACCGGCGCAGACAAGGCGCTGGTCTACGGCTTTGCGCCGGCGGTGTGCATCATGATGGGCTTTTTTACCGCGGTGGGCGGCGGCATGCTGCGAGATGGTTTTATGGGTGTGGTGCCGGGTATCTTCCAGCGCACCAACTTCTATGCCATCGCGGCCATCGCCGGATCGGCAAGCTATGTTTGCCTTGTCATGAGCGGCTTGGTCAGCAATGTCGTCGCACTGGTCGTTTGCGTCGTGGTGACCATGGGACTACGCTGGCTGTCGCTGCGCTTTGATATCAAAAGCCCCACCGAGGATGACATCGCACGCTTTTTGCATCGCAAAAAGTAGGTAGCGCGGGCTCATCCTTCGAAATGCAACCGAGAGGTTCTTTTAGAGCGCCCACGCGTTGGGTACCCTGTTAGGTATATGCCGAGTATCTAACGAAGGATTCACTATGCCCTGCAATCAACTCCCGTTGACCCAGCGCCGTAAAGCATGGGGCCGCATCACCATCCTATTCGCGCTCATCGCGCTGGCGATCACCGTGCTTCCCACGGCGTCGTTCGCCGGCACGGACACCGCAGGAAACGTACTTGCGACCGACAATGACGCCAATCCGTCCGGCGTCGAAGGTGACCTGTACTGGGCAGGTCAGGCCCTCAACTTGGATGATGTGTCCATCGGCCGCGATATCATCGCCGCGGGCGATACCCTCTCGATCCGTGACTGCACAGTGGGCGGCGCCGTCCGTCTGGCGGCACGCACCATCGACATTGCCAAGACCACGGTTGATGGAAGCGTGACCGTCGCTGGCCAGCATGTCGTGCTCAATTCCGACAGCACCGCCAACTGTTTCTACGCGATAGGCGAGACGGTTGCCCTGCGAGGCTCCACCAAGTCGGCAGCGCTTGCGGGCGACACGGTGACCATCGATGGCACCGTCAAGGGCGATGTCGAGGTTTGGGCCGACAAGCTCATCCTGGGCAAGAACGCCCACATCACCGGCACCGTGAACGCGCACGTCTCCGAGGACCCCGAGCGCGCCGCGGGAGCCGAGGTCGGTGCGCTCAAGATCGACCGCACCGAGAACGAGGATACTTCCACCGTTAACGATGTCATCGGCGGTATCGTCGCCGCGGCACTCTCGACCTGCTTTGTCGCTCTGCTGCTCGAGCTCATCTTTCCGCGCGCGACCGCCAGCGCCGCCGGCATGCTCCACCAGCGCTCCATGCCCCTGTGGGTGAGCGGTCTTCTGGGCACGATTGCTATCGTCCCCGCCGTCCTACTGCTGATTATCTCTATCGCTGGTCTGTCGCTTGCCGGAACCCTCTTGTGCGGCGTTATCGGCATCGCGTTGATGTCGAGTGCCTTTGCGGGGTGCGCGATCGCCCGCATGGTTGGACACAACCAAAACCGCTACGCCATGGCAGCCGTGGGCGGCGTAATCGCAGGCGCCCTCACGGGGCTTCCCCTCGTAGGTGACTTCATCAGCGGCGTGGCCTTTGTCTTTATGCTCGGTTACATCATCCAAATCATCTGGCGCAACGCCCGCGTCAAGCCGCAGCAGCCGGCTAACACGCCAGGACTCCCCACCGCTTAGCCGCCAACCACCACAAAGGGACCAGGCACCTTTGTGGTGGTGCAGACCAGCTCAGTCCCTATGCACAAAAAGGGCGCCGACCATTACGGTCGACGCCCTTTCTTGTTAGACGCTATAAAGTCCAGCGCTTATTTGTTGACCTGGCCGGCGCGGACGGCGGCCTTCTTGCGGTCGGTGGCGTTGAGCAGGCGCTTGCGCAGGCGGATGTTCTTGGGGGTAATCTCAACCAGCTCGTCGTCGGCGATGTACTCCAGCGCCTCCTCCAGCGAGAAGGTGCGGGGCGGCACCAGCTGAACGGAGATATCGGAGGTCGAGGAACGCTGGTTGCCCAGGTTCTTGGTACGGGCGATGTTGACGACCATGTCGCCAGCCTTGCTGCGCTCGCCCACGATCATGCCCTCGTAGCACTCGGTGCCCGGCTCAACAAAAAGCTGGCCGCGCTCCTGCAGCGTACCCAGAGCATAGGCAACGGCCTTCTCGGTGGTCATGGAGATCATTGCGCCGTTCTGACGGTTGCCGATCTCGCCGGCGTAGGGACCGTACTCCAGGAAGG
>CABSMN010000141.1 GCA_902478765.1 uncultured Collinsella sp. | reverse complement strand
GGCCAATAGCGCCCCAGACGGTCAAAAAGAGCTGGAACAGGCCAAAGGCGACGCTCCACCCAAGAGCGCTTTTGGCAACGGTGCCCGACTGAGCGCGAATGGCCTTGGCCTCGCGCAAGACAAGGTAGACGGTCGCCGCAAGACCGACGAGCGAGATGGCGGCAGCGAACATGCTGAGACTCCTCACAAACTAAAACCTACGAAAGCGGGGGTTTACCCGATTGTTACCAAGATATGCGCTGCAATTGGTGTCTGCGCACAACAACCAGCCATATTAACGCGCACGTGTGGCGGTGTGGCGCAATGTGGTGGCGACCTGCGCGATAATGGACGGGAATTACACGGAAACGTAAAGGCTTCTTAAAGAATTAGCGAGGATGAGGCGATGAACGAGCAGGTTTGCAAGGCGGACATGGGCGGCGATGGAGCGGCGGTCGATACGTGCGGCTATCCGGTCGAGACCACGGGCAATGCGGTGCTGGACATCTTGGAGCATCGCTCGTCTACGCGTGCCTTCGCGCGTGGTGACGACGACCGTCCCGTAGCGGTGACCGACGAGCAGCGGGCGGCGATCTTGCATGCGGCGAGTCGCGCGCCGTCGGCGGGCGCCATGATGATGTATTCCATCGTGAGCATTCGCGAGCAGGCCACGCTCGATCGCCTGGCCGATCTGTGCGACCATCAGCCCATGATCGCCAAGGCGCCCTGGGCACTTATATTTGTGGTCGATTATGCCAAGTGGATCGATTTGTTTGAGCGCGTGGGCTGCTTTGAGCCCGAGTTCGTCGAGCGCACGGGCAAGGCGCCCCGTCGTGCGCCGGGTTTGGGCGACTTTGCCATCGCGGCCCAGGACGCCGTGATCGCCGCGCAAAACGCCGTGGTTGCCGCCGAGGCCCTGGGGCTGGGGAGCTGCTACATTGGCGACATCGTGGAGAATGCCGAGGAAGTTGCCGAGTTGCTCGATCTGCCGCCCTATACCATGCCGCTGTCGATGCTCATCGTCGGCACGCCCCGCAAGGAGCGCCCGGCAATCGCGCACCCCGTGGTGAACCTGGTGCACGAGGGGCGCTACTGCCGCGCCGATGCTGCGACTATGGACGCGCAGGTGGCCGAGATGGACGCGATGTTCCGTCCGCATGCCCGTGAGGTGGGGGAGCGCGTCGTGGACATCTATACCCGCAAGCACACGAGTCCCTTTATGGCCGAGATGAGCCGATCCATGGAGTGGTGGTTCAAAAACTGGCTCGGCAAGTAACGAATGCGGCGATGTGACAAAGGGACAGTCCCTTTGTCACATTCCATATCGCCGAGGTGGCCTAAAGGCCGTATAAATGTTTATTTAGCTGGGAAAACAGTGCCATTCAAACATGGGCCGATTACCTATAATTCCTTCGAACATTAAAGTTGGGAGGAAACCGGCTTATGGAACAAAAGGCCAAGGAGGCAGCCTCGCACGCTGCGATTCCTGTGAGCATCTCGGCGATGCTCGTCACGCTGGGCGTGGTGTACGGCGATATCGGCACCAGCCCTATGTATGTAACCAAGGCGCTCGTTGCCGGCAACGGCGGCATCGGAAGTGTGACGGAGGAGTTCGTGCTTGGCGCGCTCTCCCTTGTCGTGTGGACGGTCACGCTGCTGACCACCATCAAGTATGTGCTCATCTCGCTGCGCGCCGATAACCATGGTGAGGGCGGCATCTTTGCCCTGTACAGCCTGGTCAAGCGCTGCGGCAAGTGGCTTATCATCCCCGCCATGCTGGGTGGCGCCGCGCTGCTCGCCGACGGCATCCTGACGCCGGCCGTTACCGTTACCACGGCCATCGAGGGCCTGCGCACCATCCCGGCGGTCCATGCCGTGCTGGGCGATGACCAAGGCCGCGTCGTCGCCATTACGCTCGCCATCATCATCGTGCTCTTCTTGGTACAGCGCATCGGTACGGCCAAAATCGGTCACGCCTTTGGCCCCATCATGACGCTGTGGTTCCTGTTCCTGGGCGGCACGGGTCTGTTCTTTGTCTTCCAGCACCCCGCCGTGCTGCTGTGCCTCAACCCGGTGCGCGGCATCGCCTTTTTGCTGAGCCCCAACAACCACGCGGGCATCATGATCCTGGGCAGCTGCTTCCTCGCCACCACCGGTGCCGAGGCGCTCTACTCCGACATGGGCCACGTCGGCCGCGGCAACATCTACGCTACCTGGCCGTTCGTTAAGTGCTGCCTGCTGCTTTCCTATATGGGCCAGGGCGCTTGGCTTATGAACAACGCTGCCAACCCCGAGCTCATGGGCATTGCCGACCTCAACCCGTTCTACCAGATGCTCGCCCCGGGCCTGCGTCCCTTTGCCGTCGGCCTTTCCACCGTCGCGGCCATCATTGCCTCGCAGGCGCTTATCACCGGCGCATTCTCGCTGGTGTCCGAGGCCAGCCGTCTGGACCTCATGCCGCATATGCAGGTCTTCTATCCTGCCGAGACCAAGGGCCAGCTCTACATCCCCATGGTCAACAACGTCATGCTCGTGGGCTGCGTCATCGTGGTGCTGCTGTTCCAGAACTCGGCGCATATGGAAGCCGCCTACGGCCTTGCCATTACGCTGACTATGATGTGCACCACGCTGCTGCTCTTCTTCTACCTGCACGAGGAGCGCAAGCTCAAGGTTGCTCCGTGGATCTTCGCGGCCTTCTTCCTTTTGCTCGAAGGCTTCTTCTTCGTGAGCTCACTCACCAAGTTCTTCCACGGCGGCTACTTCACCATCCTCATGGCTGCACTCATCATGGGCATTATGGTGTGCTGGTACAACGGCACGGCGGTCGAGCAGCGCCAGTTTACGCTGCTGCCGCTGCGCAGCTACCTGCCGCAGCTCAAGCGCCTGCGCGATGACGATCGCTACGAGCGCCTGAGCGACAACATCGTGTACCTGACCAAGGACACCCATACCGATTACATTGACCGTGATATCGTCTACTCGATCTTGGACAAGCATCCCAAGCGCGCTCGCGCCTGGTGGTTCGTGAATGTCGAGACCATGGACGAGCCGCATACCTTTGCCTATTCGGTCGAGACGTTCGGCACCGACTACGTGTTCCGCGTGCATCTGTACCTGGGCTACAAGATCAACCAGCGCGTCAATGCCTACCTGCGCCAAGTTGTTCAGGACCTGGCTGCCACCGGCGAGCTGCCGTCGCAGACGCACGACTACTCGGTCTATAAGGATCCGGGCAACATTGGCACGTTCAAGTTCGTCATGATTCGCAAGCTGCTGGCGCCCGAAAGCGACGTGGAGCCGAGCGAGCGCACGGCCATCACGCTCAAGTACATCATCCGCCGCGCCGCCGGCACGCCCGCGCGCTGGTACGGCCTGGAGAACTCCAACGTGAGCTTTGAGTACGTGCCGCTGTTCACCAAGTTCAAGGCTGTGAACAAGATGCAGCGCCTGGCTCCCAACGAGCGCCCGTAGTCGCCAGCGGGCTACACGGAGTTGATCATCGATGGATGAAATGAAAGCCGGGGAGGTAAACATGGATGCAAGGACACTTGATGTGCGCGAGGCGGGTATCGACGCCGCCGAGGACCAGTTCTTTACGAACCGAGCCAACATGGATATTGCCGATCGCGTGATCTCGGTTGTGGCGTTGGTATTTGCCGCGGCGTGCGTATGTGCCCTGCTCGCGCACGTGCTGTTTGTCTAGCGACCGCAGGTTGTAAAGGCTTTACACTAGGAACCACCACGAGGGAAACCACCACAAAGGTGCCTGTCCCTTTGTGGTGGTTTTTGTTTTTGAGAGAGGGGCGGGGCGCTGATGGACGTCCGTACGGACGGCGATATTGCCGATAGCTTTTGGTGGCGGCGCACAACGCTGACGCGCCGCACTCCTCTGTATGACGCCTGCGTATCGGTGGGGCTGCTGGTCGCGGCGACGATTGTGGGCGCGCTGCTCGACCATCCGGGTCTCGCGCCGAGCATCATGATCGTCTATGTGTTCGCCGTTCAGCTGTGCGCATTCTTTACCTGGAGTCGCCTGTATTGCCTGCTGAGCTCGGCTGTCGCCGTGGCGATCTACAACTTCTTGTTTGTCGACCCGCGCTGCTCGCTGTCGTTTATCGACCGTGTCTATCCCGGCATGTTCTTCATCATGTTTGTGGTCTCGCTTGTGTCGAGCTCGATTGCGTTGGCCCTGCGCCGTGCCCTGGCGCAGGCCGCTGCCAGCGACCGCCGCACGCATATGGTGCTCGAGACCAACCGCATGCTGCAGCGCTGCGCCGACGAGCAACAGATCGTTCACGCCATGGCCACGCAGCTGGCGCGTCTTTCGGGTTGTCCGGTCGTGTGGTACAGTGCCGATGCCGACGATGATGATCTACTGCCGCGCTCGACATATACGGCCGTGGGCGATGCCGCGCCGGTGCACCACCTGGCGCCCCAGATGCCGCCGCTGCTTTCGGCGTCTGCCTATGTGGGGACGCCGCTCGACGCCACATTTGGCGGCTCGGCGTTCTACGGCGTTTACCTCACGGTGCGCTCGGGCGACAACATCGTGCGCTCGGGTGGCCCCGCCTCGGTGGTGGGCGTGCTGGCTGTCGTTGCCGAACCCGATGTGCTGACGCACGAGGCTGTCTCTTATAC
>CABSMN010000140.1 GCA_902478765.1 uncultured Collinsella sp. | reverse complement strand
GAGATGCAGCGTAGTCTCGTGGGCTCGGAGATGTGTATAAGAGACAGGCCTATGCACTTGCCAACAAAACCGTCGTCATGCCGGACAAGTTCTATCACTATGTGATGGAGATCGACTCGGCGACGCATGAGTTCAACAGTGCCGAGGCCCGCGCCAAAAAACTCGATGCCCATATGAGAATGCTCGAGGAAGTCTTGGAAGATTGGGCGGCCTACGGTCTTTTGGGCCTGTGCCCCGGCGAGCTGGTCACCTGGTTTTTGGACCTTATCGTGTTTGACTTGGCGCGTCTGGATGCCGATGACTTTCACCGCGTTGCCGGTCGCGTCAACAGGGCTTTCACGACGTTTTTGGGAACGGAGTGGGCGGATGCGCCTGCTAAGGGCGCCGTTCGCCGTGTTGCCCATAAGCTCGTTGCGGCGACCTCGGGCGTCTCTATGGTAGATGCCACGCTGTTCTATCTTTCGACCCGCGGACTCAAAGCCTGCCTGGAGCGCTTTATCTAGGCCTAGGCGTTGCCGGCCGGCTCCGCATCGCTGCTAAAATAACCCTGTTACACGCTACTCAACAGGAGGTTCTCTTGCAGAACTCTGATACCCCTAAAGTTTCGCTGCTTGTCCCCATTTGCAATGTCGAACGCTACCTGCGCGAGTGCCTCGATTCCGCCGTGGCTCAGACGCTCAAGGACATCGAGATCATCTGCATCAATGACGGTTCCACCGATAGCTCGCCGGATATCATTCGCGAGTACATGGAGCGCGACCCCCGTGTAAAGATGATTGACAAAGCCAACAGCGGCTACGGCGACTCGATGAACCGCGGCCTGGAGATGGCGCGCGGTGAGTACGTGGGCATCCTTGAATCCGACGACTTTATGTTTGAGGATTCGCTCCAAAAGCTGGTCGCCAAGGCCGATGCTGAACATGCCGATGTGGTAAAGGGCGACTTTTACCTGTATTGGTCCACGCCCAGCGAGCGCCGTGAGCTGTTTGGGATCATCGACGAGCATATGACGGGCGCCGCGTATCGCCCCGTCGATCGCCCGGGCATCTTCTACCGCAAACCTTCCATTTGGTCGGCTATCTATCGGCGCGAGTTCCTCATCGACAATCAGATTCGGTTCCTTCCCACGCCGGGTGCCTCGTATCAGGACGCAGGCTTTAACTTTAAGGTTTGGGCTTGCGCCGAGCGTGCCGCGTTTATTGCGGACCCCATTTTGTGCTATCGCCAGGATAACGAGAAGAGCTCCGTTAATTCGCCCAACAAGGTGTTTTGCGTGTGCAACGAATATGCCGAGATGCAGCGCTTTTTGGATGAACGCCCCGAGCTTAAGGCTCAGCTTCAGGGCATTTTAATGCGCATGAAGGTCGATACGTACCGTTGGAATGATGAGCGCCTGGTCGATGAGTTGCGCGAGCAGTTTTGGGAGAAGGCCTCTCCCGAGCTCAAGTCCGATTGGGATGCCGGTCGCTTTGACCTGTCGCTGTTCGATCCGCGTGGCGAGACCGACTTGCGCCTGATGGTCAAGTCGCCCCGCGCCTATATCGATTCGCGCTTTGACTTTAAGAAGCCGGGCAAGCTCAATACGTTTAAGCATTACTTTAAGATTGGCGGCCTGCCGCTGGTCTGGCGCGTGCTGACGTATCAGCGCACCTACGGCGACAACCCGCACCCTGACGACGTTCCGGCCGCACAGTAGGAGCGAGTGACTATGGCTACCCCCAAGATTTCCGTTGTCGTTCCCATCTATAAAGTGGAGGAGTGCCTGGCCTGGTGCCTGGACTCCCTGCTTGCGCAGGACATGCCCGATTGGGAGGGCGTGCTGGTCAACGATGGCTCGCCGGACGGTTCGCGCGATATTGCGGCTGCCTATTGCGAAAAGGACGCTCACTTTACGCTGGTCGATAAGGAGAACGGCGGCCTGTCGAGTGCACGTAATGCAGGCATCGCCGCGTCCACGGCACCTATCGTCGCGTTCTTGGATTCCGACGACCGCTTTACGCCCGATGCATGCCGTGTGATCGTCGATGCCTTTGAGCGCGAGCGCTGTGATGTTTTGACCTTTGGTGCGAATCCGTATCCGCTGGAGGCAGGGTATCCGTGGCTTAACTATGTGCTGAGCCCGCGCGATGTGTCGTTTGAAGGCTATAGCTCCGACCTGCTGTTTAAGGAAGCATCTCGCCCCTTTGCATGGCGCACCGCCTGCGGGCGTGAGTTTTTGCTGGGCAACGGGATCGTGTTCGACGAAACCGTTAAGTATGGCGAGGACCAGGTCTTCGATTTTGCCGTGTACGGTCGTTCGCGCAAGACCGCGCTTATCTCGAACAAGCTGTACGACTACCGTGTGGCGCGCAAGGGTTCGCTCATGGACACCATGCGCTACGACGACGAGACGCGACTGCTGGAGCACGTGAAGATCTACTCCGCGGTGCTGGCTGACTGGCAGCGCGACGGTCTCGATGTCCAGCATGCCGAGGACCTGGCGTACTTCCTATGCGATCTGGTGCTGTACGATGCGCTCAGGTTGCTGGGTTCGGGCTGCGGCAAGGTGTTTGCTGCCGTTGCCACGGCGCTCGCCGGCTCTGCCGTGGGCAGCGTTGCTGCGCTCGCACAATGCGCTCCTTCTGTTGCTGTTATGGTGCGTGCGGCGCTTACCAGCAAGGCCCCCAATGCCCGCGAGTGCAAAAAGCTCATGTTCGATTACGACGTCTTGAGGTTTGGGCGCCTGGGTGCCTGCAAACGCATGGCAGCGAACGCCCTGGGAAAGCGAGAGGTGTAGATGAGTATCAAGCGTTTGGCGCTTTGCCGCAGTCAGGGCCGTCTATTTGTGCTGCTTCGTTTTGCCGGTCAGGATGTCGCCGCGCTTATTGAGCGGGAGGGTTCTCAAGCGTTTGCCCATGCGACGACGAGCGGTTCTTGTGTGCCGTCGCTGGTACTCCCGGTTGACCATGGCCGTGTGCTGGCGCTTTGCCCTTCCGTTGCTGATTACGAGCGCGAGCTTGCCGTCTTGGTGCTTCCGTTTTTGGATGGCTCTGCGATCGACGCTGCATTTGTGTCCGGTGGCCAAAAGCTTGGCTCCATTCGCCTCGATAGCCGCGTGGCCAAGCTGGAATCCAAGATTAACTACAAAGCAAAGCCTGCGATGTGTGCACTCGTTCGCGATGCACAGCGCAGCGAGTGCTGCGGTCGCTATGAGATCGATGCCGTTCGTTATTTACCGGCAGACGCCGGCGCGGTGTGGCGCTATGAGGTTACCTGGGCTGGAGACCTCCAGTGCGCACCTGAGCTCCAGATCTTCGATGCGCATATGAATGTCATCGATGCCACCGTGCATGTGTTTGAATCGCAGGGCGATGTGCCGCAGCGCAACGGTTGCCGCGTCAATAAAACGTATCTGAGCGTAGAGATGCCTCAGGATATACGGGATTTTGTCGCGATTGCGAGTGATCCCACAGAGCAGATTCAGAGCGGTTTTTGCGCCATGGATGGTCGCCTGTACAACGGCATGGTCGACGACAGTTGGAACCGCATGAAGGACGCGCGTGCAGACGACGCAGCTTATCGACGTTGGTTTGAGCAGCATCGCGCAAAGCCGGCCGATTTGGCGTGCCAGCGTGTCGCTTCGGCGGCCTTTGCCTATAGACCGCTCGTGAGCATTGTGGTGCCGTGCTGCAAGACAGATCGGGTCTACCTGCGCGAGCTGCTGGACTCGGTGCTAGCCCAGAGCTATGACAACTGGGAATTGCTGCTTATGGACGCCTCGCCCGAATGGGATGCGGTGGCCAATCTTGCGGCTGCCGCCAATGACGAGCGGGTTTGTCGTATTGAGCTGCCTGGCAACGGCGGCATTGTGCTCAACACCAACGCTGGTATTCAGCAGGCGACTGGAGACTACATCGCGTTCTTGGACCATGACGACATTCTGGAACCGGACGCGTTATTCCAGTATGTTTCCGCGCTGAACAAGGCTGCCGAGGGCGAGCGTCCCCAGGTCCTGTTCTGCGACGAGGACATGTTCCAGAAAACGGGGGAGTGGGGCCAGCCGGTCTTTAAGACCAAACTCAACGTTGACCTGCTCTATAGCCATAACTGCGTGACGCATTTCCTGATGGTGGAGAAGGCGCTTATTGATCGCATTGGCATGTCCCCAGAAGACGTTGCGGGCGCCCAGGACTACGACCTGACGCTTCGCTGCCTTGCGGCGGGCGCGCGGTTTGAGCATGTTGCGCACGTGCTGTATCACTGGCGCGTTCATCCGGGGTCGACCGCCGATGGCTCTGCCGATAGCAAGCCGTATGCCATTGAGGCCGGGCGCCTTGCGCTGCAGCGTCACTTTGACTCGCTGGGCGTTCACGGAACGGTTGAGGAATCCGAGACGCCGTTTGTCTATCGCATGCGCTATGCGCTGCCGGAGCCTGCGCCGCTGGTGAGCATTGTGATTCCCACCAAGGACCACGTTGAGACGCTCGATGCCTGTGTGATGTCGATTGCCCAGAAGGCCACGTATGCCAACTATGAGATCGTCTTGGTGGAGAACAACAGCGAAGCCCCGGATACGTTTGCGTATTACGAAACCCTGCCGGAACGCGTGGCTTCGGCATCAGGAGGCACTGTCTCTTATACACATCTCCGAGCCCACGAGACTAC
>CABSMN010000139.1 GCA_902478765.1 uncultured Collinsella sp. | reverse complement strand
CCGTTCATGGGTGGGGTACACTGGGTAGCGACTTTTAGTTTATCTACTACCTGATGGGGTGTTTTTTTATGGGTAAGAAATCTCGGGCTCGGGTTGCTGCAGCGGGAACTCGCAAGGATCCTGGCCGTCGGGTTGTCGAGGGTAAAAAGGCCGATCGTGCCGAGAAAGACAAGAAGGTCGGCGCGCATGCTCATCCTGAGTGGGCGCCTTATTTGAATTCGGCGAGCGAGGACCTGACTGCCAAGCTGTTTACGATGGTCGAGGTCATCTTGGGCGTGGTGCCCGTGGTGGTCATTGGTCTGTTCCTGGCCTCTAAGGATGCCACGAGCGTGGATAAGCTCACCGATGTCTTTTCTCAGGACCCCTCGATGGTAGTTACGTTTATCTCTGCGTGCCTGCAGCCGTTTGTGGCATACATGTTGTACATGATTTATCGCAAATACTGCGAGGGCGATGCGGGCTTTGCCGCCGGCAACCTGATTGGCCTCTTGTGCTCCGAGATTTTGCTGCTCAATATTCCCGGCGTCATCGGTATGGGCATCTTGCTGTGGCGTGTTTGGCGCAACGTCGCTCCGCACTTTGAGAGCTGGCTGTTTGAGCGTCGCGCAATGGGCGTGCTGGTCGACATCGCGGGCTCACTCGTGATCCTAGTCCTGGCGTTTATGTGTGCCACCGCAGCTCGAGGTCTCGCGGGCATGTAATCTGTCTTCGCCGACTGCGGAGCGCGGGGCAACTGCTGGCTTTACCGCTCCGGGCGTCAGACCCGCGGCGTATGCCTTTGCCTCTCGCTCACGGCTTCGCAGGGTCGCGCGAGGCAAAGGCATACGCCGCGGGTCTGACGGCGCGGGCTTGCCAACGAGTTTTGGCTAATAGATTGGTTTGTGTGCCGCCCCTTTTGGGGCGGCGCGTTTTTGTGTGGGGTCCCTGTCTTCACAATTTTCGTCAAGCTTTTGGTTAGATTTTGGTCAGTTGGCGTAAGGGTGGAAGGCCAAAAGATTACTGGCGAAAAAAGCTCAGAGAAAGTGCTGGTAGGGGAGTTGTTGAGCTTTTCGACGGCTTTTGAGCAAAAGAAACTTTGTGGCTATTGCCGGCGATTGCGTTGTCGCGGTCATGGCGGTGCGGGATGCTGGTCGTAAGCGTCGAATGCTCCGATTTTGGAGGCCAGCATGGATCTGTTTCTTGAGACTCCGCAGCAACAAGCTGAGCGCATGCTGCGTCAGCAGCAACGACTCATGGAGATGCAAATGCAAGGGGCGGCAGCCCAGCCCTTTGCGCAAAATGTCGTGCCCGCTGCTGTACCTGCAGCTGTGCCCGGGTGTGAATCGGCGCCAGAGGCCTATTCCGTACAGCAAGATTCATATGCGCAGGAGCTCGCGTTCGATAAACGTCGTGCGCGTCACCGTCTCTGGGCCCAGCGCCTGCGTACGCTGGCGATGATCGTGCTGATCCCGATGGGGCTCGCGACAATCTTCTTGGTCTCATATGCCCTCACGTGCATCCTCAACGGCGCCTCGCCCAATGAGGTACTTCAGCACTTGGCAGCTCTTGGTCAGCGCTTGGGGGATGTCGCAGCAACCATCCGCGCCAGCTGGGAGAGCTAGCGGACCAGCACCCATAGCGCAAAGGTAACTTGTCTGCGCTCGATTGGACATGAACTGCGTTTGACAGGGTAAGATTGATCGCGGCTTTGATTGGTGCTCGATTGGGTTTGTTGGGCGGAGTTTATGTCTGCTATTGATATTGTGCTTGTTGTGATCGCCTTGGTGGCGGTGGGGGTTGCTGTGGCTTGCGCCCTCCAGCTCAAGAGCCTGCGTGCCGAGTTGCGGGAGCGTGGCGACAGTAGCGCGGAAACGCTGGCAGCACTCGAGCAGGCCAACAACGCGCTCGATGCCCTGAACGTCGCGCTGGCCGAAACTCGCCGCACGGCCAATGCCATCGCGCAGCAGCAGACGACAGATGCGGCCGTGGAGCAGCAACGTTACCTGACCATCGCACGTGAGTTTTCGCAAGCTGGTGACCGGATGGATGACCTGCGCCGCGAGACGGCCCAACAGCTCGGTGCCAACCGCGAGGGTATCGAGCATCGCCTGGACAAGGTGCGCGAAACGGTCGATGCTCAGCTGGGCGCCATCCGCAAAGACAACAACGTGCAGCTCGATCAAATGCGTGCGACGGTGGACGAGAAGCTCTCCCGCACGCTCAACGACCGACTGTCGGCATCGTTTAAGCAGGTGAGCGACCAGCTCGAGGCCGTGTACAAGGGCCTGGGCGACATGCAGTCCATCGCCACCGGCGTGGGCGACCTTAAGCGCGTGCTGGGCAACGTGAAGGCGCGTGGCATTTTGGGCGAGGTGCAGCTGGGTGCAATTCTGGCGGACATCCTTACGCCCGACCAGTATCTGGAAAACGTCGCCACCAAGCCCGGCGCCTCGGAGCGCGTTGAGTTTGCCGTCAAGCTGCCGGTGGACGAGGGCGATCCCGTGCTGCTGCCGATCGACTCCAAATTCCCGGGCGACGCGTACGAGCACTTGCTCGACGCGCAGGAGTCGGGCGATGCGGAGACCGTGGCGGCTGCGCGCAAGACGCTCGACACCATGGTCAAGCGCGAGGCAAAGGACATTTGCGAAAAGTACCTGAGTGTGCCGGCAACGACCAACTTTGGCATCATGTTCGTGCCGTTTGAAGGGCTGTACGCCGAGGTCGTCAGCCGCTCCGGGCTTATCGAGACCCTGGGCCGCGACTATCACGTCAACGTTGCCGGCCCCAGCACCATGGCGGCCATTCTCAACAGCCTGCAGATGAGCTACCAGACGTTTAGGCTGCAAAAACGCACCGACGATGTACTGCGAGTGCTCTCCGCCGTCAAGGCCGAGCTGCCGCGCTATCAAAAGGCGCTGCGCCGCGCCCAGCAGCAGATCGAGACCGCGGGTAAAACGGTCGAGGGCATTATCACCACGCGCACCAACGTCATGGAGCGCAAACTCAAGGATATCGACGCGCTGGAAGACGCCGACCAAGCCGATGAGATCTTGGGACTCACGCCCGCGGGCCTTTCCACAGACCAAGAAGACGAGGACTAATTGCAACAAGGCAGCGGGGCACCGGCGCAAACGCGGGCACCCCGCTGCCTTTCACATCGCGCTTGCCTGAAGTGCGCTTTAGTGTGCAACAATGGCGTTTCGCCCTATCAGACGTGAAAGGAAGCCCATGTCTCAGAGAAGCACCAGCCCGCTCAAGCGCTCCACCGTGCGCCGCACGTTGCAGCGTTTTTGGGATGTCACGCGCACGCAGCCGCTGATCGTCTTTCTCTCGGTATTCTCGTCGGCGGGCTATATCTTTTTGCTTACGTTTGCCAACACCTACGTGATGGCGCTTATCGTCGACCGCGTCCAGGCCGGCCCCGTGGCAGGCGACCAGGTGTTTGAGGTCTTTGGTCCTTACATTTTGGCGCTCGTGCTCGTTAACCTGGTAGGCCAGATCCTCTCCAAGCTGCAGGACTACACCGTCTACAAGCTCGAGATTGCGGGCAACTATCACCTGGCGCGCCTGTGCTTTGACACGCTCTCCAATCAATCCATGACATTCCACACCAGCCGCTTTGGCGGATCGCTTGTGAGCCAGACGAGCCGTTTTATGAGTGGCTACACGGGTCTGGTGGACGTAACGGTGTATTCGCTCATCCCCACCATCACCTCGGTCGTCTGCACGGTGGCGGCGCTCGCCCCGGTGGTGCCGACGTTTACCGTGATCCTGGTGGGCATCATGGTCGTCTACATTGCGTTTGTCTGGTTTATGTACAAGCGCATCATGCCGCTTTCGGCCGCGACGTCCGCTGCGCAGAACAAGCTGTCGGGTGTGCTTTCCGACGCGGTCACGAACATCCTGGCCGTCAAAACCTGCGGGCGCGAGGACTTTGAGCGCGACCTATTCGATACCGCTGACCGTGCCGCGCGTGATGCCGAAACGGTTTCGATGCACGCCATGATGCAGCGCAACTTTACGACCTCGGGCCTTATCGTCATCACCATGGCCGTGGTGAGCGTGTTCGTGGCGGGCGGCAACGCGTGGTTTGGCATCTCTGCCGGCGCGCTCGTCATGATCTTTACCTATACGTACAACCTCACCATGCGTCTGAACTACGTGAGCTCCATGATGCAGCGCATCAATCGCGCGCTGGGCGATGCGGCCGAGATGACGCGCGTGCTGGACGAGCCGTGTCTGGTGGCAGACGACGAGAACGCCCCCGAGCTCAAGGTGAGCGAGGGCGCGATTGATTTTGAGCACTTGAGCTTTGCATACCGTGATGCCGCGGCGGGCGAGAGCGTGTTCGACGACCTGACGCTCCATGTGGCGGCGGGCCAGCGCGTGGGCCTGGTGGGCAAATCGGGCTCGGGCAAGACGACACTCACCAAGCTGTTGCTGCGCCTGGACGACGTACAGGTCGGCCGCGTGCTCGTGGACGGCCAGGACGTTTCGCGCTGCACGCAGCAGAGCCTGCGCCGCCAAGTTGCCTACGTGCCGCAGGAGGCGCTGCTGTTCCATCGCTCCATTCGCGAGAATATCGCCTACGGCCGCCCCGACGCTACCGACGAGCAGATCCGCGAAGCGGCTCGCTTGGCTAATGCGACCGAGTTTATCGACCGCCTGCC
>CABSMN010000138.1 GCA_902478765.1 uncultured Collinsella sp. | reverse complement strand
GCTCAGCGACAAGTACGAGGGCAAGCATTATTCCCTTGAGTACGCGGGCAAGGACTGTGCCTGGGGCTCCAAGTCGGACATGAATATCTATATGAGCATCGACGACTTTAACGAGCTGTTCGACAACGACGCCGCCTACTTTAACGGCTATGTGAGCAACGAGAAGCTCGACCTCGACGCGCGCTACTTTGCCGGCGACACCACGCCCGACGACATGCGTGCCGTGGGCGACCAGTTCATCGGCATGATGAGCAAAATGATTGGCATGATGGTTGGGCTTGCGGTGTTCATCTTCTTGCTGTTTATGTATCTGCTGACCAAGGCTGTGATCGACCACAGCGCCCGCTCGATCAGCTACATGAAAGTCTTTGGCTATCGCGATAGCGAGATCTCGCATCTGTACATCCGCTCGATCACGCTGTGCGTGGCGGCGTCGCTCGTGCTGAGCCTGCCCGTGATCATCGGCTCGCTCACGGCCATCTTCCGCTCGATGCTGCTCGCCTACAACGGCAATATTGAGATCTACGTGCCCGCTTGGTCCATGGCGGCGTGCGTGGGCATTGGCTTTGTGACCTACCTGGTCGTGGCACTGCTGCACACGCGCTCCATCAAGCGCGTCAGCCTGGCCGAAGCCCTCAAAGTCCAAGAGTAGTCATTTAAGAGCGTCCCCAATGACTAGGTGCCGTACTTGACTTTACCTCTGCTTTAACTGGTACCATCCTCTTATGTCTGTAACGCCATATAGACCGAGGGGATAGATCTATGACCGCAACTGCACCCGCAGCACCCGCTAAGGTGTACTTCACCAACCTGCGCACGCATGCTCGCGAGAGCCAGCTCGACAAGCTCAAGCGCCTCATCCGTCACGCCGGAATTGAGCAGATCGACTTTGAGAACAAGTTCGTTGCTATCAAGATTCACTTTGGCGAGCTGGGCAACCTGAGCTTTTTGCGCCCCAACTACGCCCGCGCCGTCGCGGATGTCGTCAAGGAGCTGGGCGGCAAGCCCTTCCTCACCGACTGCAACACGCTCTATGTCGGTAGCCGCAAAAACGCGCTCGAGCACATCGATACCGCCTACCAGAACGGCTTTACCCCGTATGCCACGGGCTGCCAGATCATCATCGCCGACGGCCTTAAGGGCACCGACGAGGCGCTCGTCCCGGTCGAGGGCGGCGAGTACGTGCACGAGGCCAAGATCGGTCAGGCGCTCATGGATGCCGATATCGTGATCAGCCTCACCCACTTTAAGGGCCATGAGCAGGCCGGTTTTGGCGGCGCCATGAAGAACCTGGGCATGGGAGGCGGCAGCCGTGCCGGCAAGATGGAGCAGCATGCCGCCGGCAAGCCGAACGTCGCGACCGAGCACTGCGTTGGCTGCCATGCCTGCGAAAAGATCTGCGCGCACAACGCTGTCTCGTTCGACGGCACCCGCGAGCGCGAGCTTGCCAGCGGCGCTACTCACACGGTGCACGTGGCCACCATCGACCACGATCGCTGCGTGGGCTGCGGCCGCTGCATTGCGGCATGCAACCAGGACTGCATCAAGCCCGGCTATGACGCCGCGGCCGACGTGCTCAACTGCAAGATCGCCGAGTATACAAAGGCCGTTGTCGACGGCCGCCCGAGCTTCCACATCTCGCTTGCCATGGACATCAGCCCCAACTGCGATTGCCATCCCGAAAACGACACGCCTATCGTCAACGATATCGGCATGTTCGCGAGCTTCGACCCGGTCGCCATCGACCAGGCCTGCGCCGATGCCGTCATGGCATCCGAGCCGCTGCCCAACACCGAACTCACCGATAGCGCGGCCAAGATGGAGCACAACCACGAGCATCTGGAGGGCGAGCAGGCCAAGGATCCCTTCTGCATCACGCATCCCGACACCGACTGGCGCGCGTGCATCGCGCACGCCGAGAAGATCGGCCTGGGCACGAGCAAGTACGAGCTCATCGAGGTCAAGTAGCGCCTAGCTATTGGACAAAATAAGCGCCTTTGTAGCGTTAGTTGAGCAAAAGCCGCCCGTGAGCACAGCGCTCACGGGCGGCTTTTTGGAAGTGCGGCGAAAAATCGAATCCCGCCGACCACAAACCGTTTTTTGGCAACAAAACCCCAGACGTTGCTTTTTGCCTAAAAATACTCGTCGAGGAAGTTGCCGACCGTGTTCCAGTAGAGTTCGGGGTCGACCTGCGCGCTCTTGGCGTGGGTGGCGCCATGGATGGTGAGCTTTTGCTTGACCTTGCTGGCGCACGCGTCGTAGTTTTGGTCGAGCATATCGTACGGCACAAAAGTGTCCTGGTCGCCGTGGATAAACAGCATGGGAACCGTCGCGTGTTTGAGTTGCTCCACGCTGCTCGCCTTATGAAAGTCGTAGCCCGCGCGCACGTTGCATACCAAGTTTGCTACATCGAGCAAGGGAAAGCTGGGCAAGCCGAACACGTTCTTGAGCTGCAGAGAAAACTCGTCCCAAACACTCGTATAACCGCAGTCCTCGATAATGCATTTCACGTTTGCGGGCAGAGATTCCCCCGCGACGTTCATGGCGGTTGCCGCACCCATCGACTCGCCAAAGACCAGGATGCGTGCCTCGGGGTCAGCCTGAACGATTTGCTCGATCCATGCGACGACATCGAGCCGCTCGGGCCAGCCCATGCCGATATAGTCGCCGCCGGAGCGCTCGTGGGCGCGCGCGGCGGGCGCGAGTACGTTCATGCCGCGGTCGTGGAATCGCTTGACGTATCGGGCCATACCGATGGGCTCGTTGGTATATCCATGCAGGCAGACGGCGTAGTCGTGCGTGCTCTCCGACGCAGCAAAATACCAGGCGGCAAGCTCGGTCCCGTCGTCCGCGGTGAGGCTCCTGCTCTCGCGGTTCTCTTTAAACCATGCCCGCGCCTCGGTTCCCTCGGCATCCGGCTGCTCACTTTCTTTGTCGTCCTTGCCGTCCTGCATCATCTTCATGGTGTATGGCGCGCGGGGATTCAGCGCGAAGTCAAACAGAAAGTTGCCGGCAAATCCGAGCAGCACAATGACAACCACCAGTGCAACGATGCCGGCTATCTTGAGCTTTCGATGGGAATGTTCGTTTTGAGCCATGCGGTATTCTCCTATAAGATGTTAATACATCAACATTTAAAACAAGCGCATTATGGATGTTCGCCGTTGATGCGTCAACAAGCAAAGAATGGGTAAACAAAGGGTCACGTATGGTGCAAATTTCGCACGTACCCAGACGCTTTGATATAGTGTTGAGAACTCTTTACATTGGAGGATGTAACCGGCATGTCCGATTCGAGCGACAGTTCCAAGCCGCGACCCAAGATCGCGGCCGTTCCGCACTACACGGTGGGCGAGGAGATCATGAACTCCGTCACCCATGGTGTCGGCTGCTTGCTGGGTATCGCGGGTCTGGTGCTCCTGATCGTATTCGCTGCACTGCGCGGCGGTGGCCCGGCCCACATGGCCGCGGCAATTGTCTATGGCGTCAGCATCATCCTCGAGTACCTAGCCTCCACGCTCTACCATGCGATTCAACCCGCGCGCGCCAAGCGCGTGTTCCGCATCATCGACCACAGCTGCATCTACCTGCTCATAGCCGGCAGCTATACGCCGTTTTGCCTCATCACGCTCGCAAACGACGGCGGCGCTGCGCTGTTCTTCGCCGTATGGGCCATCGCCATTATCGGCATTGCCCTCGAGTGCTTTATGCGCGAGCGCCAGCCGCACTGGGTAAGCGGCCTGGTCTATCTGCTGATGGGCTGGCTCGTTGTCTTTAAACTGCCCGCACTCGTGGCGCTGCTGAACCCCGTGGCGCTTGCCCTGCTCGCCGTCGGCGGCGTGTGCTACACCGTGGGCGTGCCGTTCTATATCGCCAAAAACGTGCGCTATCTGCACAGTGTTTTCCACTTGTGGGTGCTCGCCGGCAGCATCTTCCAGTTCATGGCGGTGATTCTCTTCGTAATCTAGCGACCGCGCCTGCGCGCCCGCGTCCTCGTTTGGGCGCCGGTGCAATTGCCGTATCCGTCATCAACGTTTTGACCTGACGTCCCGAATCTTGGAGGTTCGAGAAACTCCCGATGGACATAACCATCTCCCTTATCACTACCCTCGTTTTGACCCTCATCAACGGCTACTTCTCTATGTCCGAGATGGCGCTCACCACGGCCAAGCGCGCCGTGCTGGAGCATGAGGCCGAGGAAGGCGACAAGCGCGCCGAGCGTGCCATTAAGCTGGCCGCCGACTCCGACCAGCTGCTCGCCACCATCCAGGTCGCCATCACGCTCGTGGGCTTCGCCTCGTCCGCCGTCGCCTCGACGAGCCTGTCCGACCCGCTTGCCACGTGGCTCATGAGCTTTGGCATCGCGCCGCTCTCCGCCATCGCGCGCGGCCTGGCGCCGGTCATCATCACCGTCGCGGTCGCCTTCGTGTCCATCGTGATCGGCGAGCTCGTCCCCAAGCGCATCGGCCTGGCCAATGCCGAGGGCGTGTCCAAGCAGGTCGTGGGCCCGCTTTCCGTGTTCCAGAAGATCGCCCGTCCGCTCGTGTGGCTGACTGGCGCTTGCTCCGATGGCCTGGCCCGCATCCTGCGCATCAAGAGCGCCGACGACCGCCAGAACGTCTCGGAAGAAGAGATCAAGTACATGGTCTCGGAG
>CABSMN010000137.1 GCA_902478765.1 uncultured Collinsella sp. | reverse complement strand
TGCAGCGTAGTCTCGTGGGCTCGGAGATGTGTATAAGAGACAGGGGCACAGACGGAGCTGCAAGCTCGGTCAGAGCCGCGGCCTCGCGCTCGGCAGCACGACGGCGGGCGCGCACCACCTGAGCCTCGCTAATCTGCGCCAACGCACGTGCCTGCGCGACCTCATCGGAAATCGGCGCCGAGGAGTCAGCTGCAACGGTGCGCTTGGCGCGCGTCGTGCGCGTGGTACGGCGCTTGGGCTTGGTGACCTCCTCGCCGTCAGCGGCAGGCTTGGCCGTGCGGCGCGTGCGCTTGGGCTTTGCCGGAGCAGCCTCCTCACCAGTTGCAGGCACGGCCTTCTCAGCCGCTACAGGCATAGGCGTCGAAGCAGCCTTAGGCGTCTCAGGAGCCGAGGCTTGCGCGGGCGCCGCGACCTGGTCCGACGCAACCGGTGCAGCGGGAGCGGCCTGCGTCGTCGTTATTTCGTTTTCTTGCTGTTGATCAGACACAGTGTTTGCTCAACTTTCTTTTCAAGCCCTGTGATCACATGCTCCCTGCATAAACCTTCAGGGCGGCTAAACAGTCTAGTTCCGTTCAAAACGACGGACATCATTGATCTGTATCGAGATGATTGCGTCAACTACGCAGCGTTAGTGTAACACAACCGCCGCCACCTGCAACTTAGTCATTGGGGGGACGTTCTTAAACGACTAGTCAAAAGGGACACTCTTTGTTTGCCACCCACAAATCTGACTGCCTCCGCCAAAACTATGGCGGTTTACTACGATGAATCGCTCAACCGCGACCACTCCGAAACTTGTTGAACTAAAACCGCAGGTAGATGCCTTGCACTTTTTAGCAAAAAGCCGGCGTGGTTAGAATTCCTCAATTCATCGTAGTAAACCGGCATAGTTTCGCATTTCCAGCAGTTCCAAATTCATCAATACGTCGGCGTTTGCGAAAAAAGCCCGACCTCCGTAGGAGATCGGGCTTATAGGGCTCAGTTAAACCAAACCTACACGGTCAAATGACCCGCAGATTACATCTGCTCGGGCGCGGAAACGCCAACGAGGGTGAGCACCAGGGCGAGCGTCACACGGACGGCATCACAAGCGGCCAGACGGGCACGCGAAAGCTCGGGGTCGACGGGACGACCCTCGCTCGGCAGCACCTGGCAGGCAGCGTAAAAGCTGTGGAAGTCACCGGCGAGTTCCTCGGCAAAGTGGGTCAGACGGAACGGAGCGCGATCGCGAGCGCAGCTGGCGATCAGGTCGGTGAGCTCGTTGAGCTTGCGCGAAAGGGCGAGCTCGGTCGGGTCGGTCAGCAGCGAGTAATCGACGTTCTCACCGATGGCCTTGGCGGCAACGGCCTTCATGCCCATCTCGTCGGCCTGCTCGGGCGTAACGTCGGCGGCACGGCGCAGGATGGAGCATACGCGGGCGTGGGCATACTGCACGTAATAGACCGGGTTGGAGTTGTCGCGCTTCTTGACGGCCTCGATATCGAAGTCGACCATCTGGTTGGAGCTCTTGGAGATGAGCGTGTAGCGGGCGGCGTCAGAGCCGACCTCGTCGACGAGCTCCTGCAGGGTCACCATGGTGCCCTTGCGCTTGGACATACGGACGGGCTTACCGTTACGCAGCAGGTTGACGAGCTGGCCCAGCAGAACCTCAAACTTGCCGGGGTAACCCAGAGCGTCGCAGACGCAGCGAACGCGCTCGATGTAGCCGTGGTGGTCGGCACCCCAGATGTCGATGACGTGGTCGACGCGCTGGAACTTATCCCAGTGATAGGCAACGTCGGAGGCGAAGTAGGTGTACTCACCGTCGGACTTGATCAGGACGCGGTCCTTGTCATCGCCCAGGTCGGTGGAGCGGAACCACAGGGCGCCGTCCTTGGTGTAGAGGTAGCCCATCTTGTCGAGCTTCTCAAAAGCGCGGTCGACGGCAGAGGTACCGGCGGTCTCGCCCTCGGTGTCCTTCACGTACAGCGAGCGCTCGGAGTACCAACGATCGAAGTCGCAATTGACGGCGTGGCAGAGGTCGCGCATGTTGTCGACCATCTTCACATAGCCGCGCTCGCGGAAGCTCTCCATGCGCTCCTGCGGATCGGCATTGACCCACTTGTCGCCGTCAGTACGCCAGAACTCGGCAGCCTCGTCGATGATGTAGTCGCCGCCGTAGGAGTCCTTGCCCAGAGTCTCGGCAAAGTTGTCCTGATACGGATGGGTCTCGGGGTGCTCGTCGTTCTCGTCGGCAACAAAGGCGTCACGGTCGGCGATCAGCAGCTTGTGAGCCTCCTCGATATCAACGCCCTGCTTGGCGATGATGTCGGCAAGCTGCATATAGCGCGTGCTGATGGAGTTGCCGAAGGTGTTCATCTGAGAGCCGTGGTCGTTGATGTAGAACTCACGCTGGATGTCGTAACCGGCGTGGTCCATAACACGGCAGAGCGAGTCGCCCAGCGCGGCCCAGCGGCCGTGGCCGATGTGCATGGGGCCGACGGGGTTGGCGGAAACGAACTCGACCTGGGTCTTCAGGCCACCACCGACGTTGGACTTAGCGAAGTCCATGCCCTTCTCGCGAGCCTCGCCAAAGATGGCATTCTTGACGGCAACGGAGAGGTAGAAGTTGATAAAGCCGGGGCCTGCGATTTCGACCTTCTCAATCGCGGGGTCCTCGGGCATATGGGCAACGATGGCCTCGGCGATCTTGCGCGGGGCGCAGTGAGCCAGCTTGGCGGACTTCAGGGCCATGGTGGAGGTCCACTCGCCATGAGAAGTGTCAGCCGGTCGCTCGATAGCGCAATCGTCAAGTTCAAATGCGGAAAGGTCGCCGGCCTCCTGGGCCGCAGCAAGCGCAGCGCGTACCAGCTCTTCAATCTTCTCGGGCATAGATCCTCCTTGTGTTAAAGCCCCCGAGCTCTTGGTCACTCGTAGGGCAAAAGCCAGAGTTTGTAGCACTCTATCACAAGCGAGGGGCACTGTCGCAGGGTAAAGCCAATCGAAATTGCATATGCACAAAATTGACTACAGCTTGTATGGAGTCACTCAAAGATGCCGGTCTGCCTGCAGATTATGCACGCGTTGAAAATGCATAAAGGTGTGAATGAGCTGTGTCTTTTATCGAATACTCTTACCTATCAGAGTTGTGTGCTTTTCCTGCATAAAGCGAAGATTTGCGCACGTCAGCGTGTTATTCTAGACAAACGTAAATTCGTATAAGTTGGAGGTAGCATGTTCTCAATCGGTCAACACGTCATTCATCCGGGTCAGGGAGTCTGCACCGTCGTCGGTTTTAGGGACGACACGCCGCAGCCCATGTTGTTGCTCGAGGCCAAGCAGGGGCATGCGCAGACGATCCTTATGTACCCCGTGGCGCAGGCCGACCGTCTACATGCCGCCATCTCTCAGCAAGATGCCGAGCATCTGCTGAGCCACTATGACGAGCTGGAGTGCGACACCTTTACCGAGCGCAACAGCTCGCTTGAAGAGACACACTTTAAGCAGCAGCTCAAGCTGGGCGCACCCGAGACGGTCCGCGTGGCAAAGACCATGATGCACCGCATTCGCCAGGCCGAGGAAGCCGATAAAAAGCCCAGCTCTTACTATATGCGTGTACTCAAGGAAGCCAAGCGCCGCTCCATCGAGGAGTTCGCCGTGGCATTGGGCGTCACCGAGGAGGCCGCCGAAGCCCGCCTAGCCCAAGCCGCCCTCAACTAACCCATCCGCGCCAAAAACCACCACAAAGGGGACAGGCACCTTTGTGGTGGTTTTTTCGTTCTAGTCGTTCTAGTAGTATTCATTCTTAGCGATACCTGCGAGCACAAGGAGTCTTTTATGGCAGAGCCACTTTCCGCCGGAATCACCCGCGACCGTGCGTTCGAATTGCTCAACGAGCACAATAAGGACCCGTTCCACATCACCCACGGCGAAACGGTCGAGGGCACCATGCGCTACTTTGCGCGCGAGTTCGACCCCGAGAACGAGGAGTTTTGGGGCATCGTCGGTCTGCTGCACGACCTAGATTGGGAGGAGCATGAGGACGACCCCATGAACCACACCATCTATGCGGCCGAGATCCTTGAAGGCGAGGGCGCCTCTCCCGATCTCATTCGCGCCATTCAGACGCACACGTCGGACTTCAACACCTCGCTGCCCAAGCCCGAGCTGCAGATGGAAAAGATCCTATTTGCCTGCGACGAGCTCACCGGCTTGATCGGTGCTGCCGTCATCATGCGTCCGAGTAAGAGCGTCATGGACTTTACGACCAAGTCGCTCAAGAAGAAGTTCAAGGACAAGCGCTTTGCCGCCGGCTGCTCGCGCGACGTGATTACGCAGGGTGCCGAGATGCTGGGCTGGGAGCTCCCCGAGCTCTTCGACCGTACCATCGCGGCCATGCAGTCCTTCGCCCCCGACCGCGATACCTTCCAGGCCTAACCGCCCACGCCACCTAAAACCGCCACAAAGGGGACAGGCAACTTTGTGGTGGTTTTTGTTTACTAGGGGTTTAGGGGCGGACCTGGCCGGTGCCGCGGAGCTTGTATTTGTAGGTGGTGAGGGCCTCGGCGGCAAAGGGGCCACGGGCGTGGAGCTTTTGGGTCGAGATGCCGATCTCGGCGCCCAGGCCAAACTCGCCGCCGTCGGTAAAGCGCGTGCTGGCGTTGGCGTACACGGCCGAGGCATCGACCGCATCCAGGA
>CABSMN010000136.1 GCA_902478765.1 uncultured Collinsella sp. | reverse complement strand
GCTCGAGAACCAGCCCGAGGAGGCGGTGTTGAGCAGCGCCTTGCGGTTCCAGGTCTCCTGGTCGCCGTAGCTGCCCGTGAGCGCCTCCCATGCATCCACGTAGCTGCGGAAATCGGCCATGACCAGATCGGGGTCGTTGTTGTTCATGAGCTCGTTGTAGATGCTCTCGAAGTTGCCCGAAAGACCCGCAAAGGTGTTGTCCTTGAGCTCGTCCATCACGCGGCCCAGACGCTCGCGGTCGCCGTTGAGGGTATCCCACGCAAAGTAGCTGTTGGATGCCCAGAGCTGCTCGACCTCGGGAGCGGTCAGGCCAAAGATGGCCTCGTTCTCGCGGCCGGCCAGGTCGGCGATCTCGATGTTGGCGCCGTCGAGGGTGCCCAGCGTAATGGCGCCGTTCATCATGAGCTTCATGTTGGACGTGCCCGAGGCCTCCTTGCCGGCGGTCGAAATCTGCTCAGAGATCTCGGCGGCAGGGTAGATGAGCTGGGCGTTGCTCACGCGGAAGTTGGGGATAAAGCAGACCTTCATGACCTCGTTCACACGCGGGTCGTTGTTGACGACCTCGGCGACGGAGTTGATGAGGCGGATGGTCTCCTTGGCAAAGGTGTAGCTTGAGGCAGCCTTGCCGCTAAAGATGAAGGTCGTCGGCGTCACGTGGAAGTTGGGGTCGGCGATGCGACGGTTGTAGATATCCATCACCTTCATGATGTTCATGAGCTGGCGCTTGTAGGCGTGGAAGCGCTTCACCTGGACATCGAAGACGGTGTTGGGGTCGATAACCAGACCGGTCTCGGCCTTGACGTAGGCGGCCAGACGCTCCTTGTTGGCGCGCTTGGAAGCACCCACGGCCTTCAGGAACTCAGTGTCGTCCTTAAACTCCTTGAGCTTCTCAAGCTCAAAAGCGTCCTTGAGCCAGCCGTCGCCAATGGCCTCGGTCACGAGCTTGGCGTAGGTGGGGTTGGCCTCGGCAAAGAAACGACGGTGTGAGATGCCATTGGTCTTGTTGTTGAACTTCTCGGGCGTCAGGGCGTAGAAGTCCTTGAGCACGATGTTCTTGATGATGTCAGAGTGGATCTTGGCCACGCCATTGACGCTGTGGCTGCAGATTACGGACAGGTTGGCCATGCGAATCTCGCCGTCCCACAGAATGGCGGTCTGGCGCAGACGCTCCTGCCAGCCCTCCTGCGTGGTATCGAACGACTCGTGCCAACGACGGCTGATCTCGTCGATGATCTGATATACGCGGGGGAGGAGCTTGGAGAACGTGCCGATGGGCCACTTCTCCAGAGCTTCGGGCAGGATGGTGTGGTTGGTGTAGCTCACGACCTGCGTCACGATGTTCCAGGCGTCGTCCCACTCGAGCTTCTTCTCATCGATGAGGATGCGCATGAGCTCGGGGCCGCACATGGCGGGGTGCGTGTCGTTGGTGTGGATGGCCACAAACTGCGGCAGCAGCTCCCAGTTCTCGCCGTGCTCCTTCTCAAAGGTGTCGAGCAGGCTGTAGATGCCGGCCGAAACAAACAGGTACTCCTGCTTCAGGCGCAGCAGACGGCCGTGCTCGCCGGCGTCGTTGGGGTAGAGGATGGCGCTGATGGCCTCGGCCTCGGCGCGCTCGGCGTCGGCGAGAGCATAGTCGCCGCGGTTGAAGGCCTCCAGATCAAAGTGCTCCTCGACCGGCTCGGCAGCCCAGACGCGCAGCTTGTTTACGGTCTCGCCGGCATAGCCCACGACGGGGATATCATAAGGGACAGCCAGGATGTCCTGCGTGTCCACCGTGCGGTAGAACGTGCGGCCGTCCTCCTCATAGCCCTCAACATGGCCACCAAACTTGATGGTCACGGCCTTGTCCTGACGACGGACCTCCCAGGGATAGCCGTGGGTGAGCCACTCGTCGGTGGTCTCGACCTGGCTGCCGTTGACGATCTCCTGCTTAAACAGGCCATAGCGGTAGCGCATGCCGTTGCCGTAGCCGGCAATGCCCTCGGCTGCCATGGAATCCAGGAAGCACGCGGCCAAGCGGCCCAGGCCACCGTTGCCCAGAGCCGGATCGGGCTCCTGGTTCTCGATGACGGACAGATCGAAGCCCATGTCGTTAAGCGCCTCGGCGACCATGTCGCGCACGCCAAAGTTGAGCAGGTAGTTGTCGAGCAGGCGGCCGATCAAAAACTCGATCGAGAAATAGTACACGCGCTTCTTGCCCTCGGCGGTGACGCGGGCGTCGCTGGTGGTGGCAACGGTGCGGGCCTTCTCGGCCACGAGTTTGGCCAGGGCGCTAAAGCGGTCGAGGTCACTGGCGGCCTCGACGCTCTTGCCGCTGATGCTCATGACGGCATCGCGATAGAGCTCGGTAAACTCCTGCTTGTTGTCGAAGATCTTATTCATACGTTCCTTTCCCCCGGGGATATCTCCCGGAACGGTTATGACTTGTATCCTACGCCCCAGCGGGGCTGGTTATTACAGTGGTAACGGCTTTGTTACACGTCCTTAGCGGTCGACTTAACAGAAGCTGACTTGGCCTTGGTAGTTGCCTTTTTGGCAGCCGGCTTTTTGGCGGCGGTTGCCTTGGTCGCGGTCTTCGCAGCAGCCTTCGCCTTGGTCGTTGTGGCCTTCGCCTTAGCCGGAGCCTTCTTGGCCGCAGCAGTCTTGGGCTTCACCGAAGACGTGCGCTTGCGCGTGGCCTTCTTGGGCTCCTCGACCACCGGCGGCTTATAGCTGCTGGGACCGCGGCGCTTAAGCACCACGCCTGCCAGGCCGGGCACCTTAATCTCGATAGAGTCCATCTGCCCGTTCCACGGGTAGGGCTCGCTCGAGCAGGTGTAGGGCTCCTCGCCGGCGTATCCGCTGCCACCAAACTCGGGACGGTCGGAATCGAAGATGACCTCCCAGTCACCCTCGCGCGGCACGCCCACACGGAAGCTCTCGTAGCTCGCCGGGTCAAAGTTGATCAGGATCACCAGATCGTCGTCCACGTCCTCGCCCTGGCGCACAAAGCTCACGATGGACTGCTTGGAGTTGTCCGCGTCGATCCAGGTAAAGCCGTCGTCGGTGTAGCCGCGCTCGTACAGGGCGGGCTCGGCGGTGTACAGGTGGTTGAGCGCCTTGATAAACGCCTGGTGATGCTTGTGGGTCTCGTACTCCTCGGTCAGGAACCACTGGATGGACTCGTAGTAGCGCCACTCGATAAACTGACCGATCTCGTTGCCCATAAAGTTGAGCTTGGCACCGGGGTGCGTCATCTGGTAGAAGGCCAGCGTGCGCAGGCCGGCAAACTGGCGCCACCAGTCGCCCGGCATGCGGCCGATGAGCGAGCACTTGCCGTGTACAACCTCGTCGTGGCTCAGCGGGCAAATAAAGTTCTCCGTAAAGGCGTACATGATGGAGAACGTGAGCAGCCCATGGTTGCCGGGGCGCCACGGAAAATCGGTCTGCATGTAGTGCAGGGTGTCGTTCATCCAGCCCATGTCCCACTTGTAGTGGAAGCCCAGGCCGCCGTCCTGCGGCGGATAGGTCACGAGCGGCCACGCGGTGGACTCCTCGGCCATCATCATCACGTCGGGGTAGTGAGCCTCGACGGCGCAGTTGACCTGACGGATAAACGCGCTGGCGTCCAGGTCCTCCTCGGTACCGTACTTGTTGAACTTCTTTTGGCCGGGATCGTCGATGCCAAAGTTGAGGTACAGCATGCTGGACACGCCGTCCATGCGAATGCCGTCCACGTGGAAGTTCTCGAGCCAGTACAGCACGTTGGAGACCAGGAACGAGCGGACCTCGCCGCGGGCGAAGTCGAACTTATGCGTGCCCCAGTTGGGGTGAATCTCGTGCTCAAACAGCATGTGGCCGTTAAAGGTGGCAAGGCCGTGGGAGTCGGCGCAAAAACCGCCGGGCACCCAGTCCATGATCACGCCGATGCCCGCTTCGTGGCACGCATCGATAAAGTGCATGAGCTGCTGCGGATTGCCGTAGCGCGACGTGGCGGCATAGTAGCCGGTCGTCTGGTAGCCCCAGGAGCCATCGAAGGGATGCTCCATGAGCGGCATGACCTCGATGTGCGTATAGCCCATGTCGCGCACGTAGTCCACGAGCTCCACCGACAGGTCGTCGTAGGTGTAGAACTCGCCGCGCTGCGCTGGGAAGGGATCCATGGGACCAGGGTAGTTGCCGTACTCGTCCGGCTCGCCCTGTGGCGCGTCGCCGTGGCGCTTCCACGAGCCAATATGCACCTCGTAGATGTTAAGGGGCTGCGACATGTGGTTATGACCGGCACGGCGCTTGAGCCACGCGGCGTCGTTCCACTTGTAGCCGTCGAGCGTCCACAGCACGCTTGCCGTTCCCGGAGGGCACTCGGCCTTAAAGGCGTATGGATCGGCCTTGTAGAGCTTTTCGCCCTTGTTGGTCTCGATGAGGTACTTATAGAGCTGGCCCTGCTCGGCGCCAGGAATAAAGCCTTCCCAGATAGCGCTCGTATGCACGGGCACCAGCGGGTTGGCTTCCTCGTTCCAGTCGTTAAATTCACCAATGACGTGGACGCTCTTTACATCGGGCGCCCAAACGCAAAAACGCCAGCCGCGCGCACGGTTCTGCGTATCGGGGCGCGCGCCCATCTTTTCCCAGCTGCGCTCCCACATGCCAATACCTGTCTCTTATACACATCTCCGAGCCCACGAGACTACGCTGCAGCTCGT
>CABSMN010000135.1 GCA_902478765.1 uncultured Collinsella sp. | reverse complement strand
AGAGACAGAAATCACGGTCGGAAACCGCATCGAGCGAGCTGGGAATCACGCCCGCAAAGCCAAGTTCGGCAGCCGTCATCTGGCGATCGAGCGGATAGCTCGTACCGGCAAGCGCGGCAGCACCCAGCGGGCAGTTGTCGGCGGCATCAAAGGCGGCCTTCAGGCGCGTAAAGTCGCGCGCGAACATCCAGGAATACGCCAGCAGATGATGCGAGAGCAGCACGGGCTGAGCGTGCTGCATATGCGTGTAGCCCGGAAGAATCACCTTGTCGTACTTCTTGGCCGCATCCACCAGCACATGGCGCAGCTCAAGATTGGCCTCCATGAGCTCCTTGGCCAGCGCCTTGACGCCCAGGCGCGTATCGGTCGCCACCTGGTCGTTGCGCGAACGCCCAGTATGCAAGCGCTTGCCAGCCTCGCCGATACGACGCGTCAGCTCGCTTTCGATGGACATATGAATGTCCTCGTCGTTGATATCAAAGGTGAAGTTGCCGGCATCGATATCCTGTTCGATTCCGGTCAGGCCCTCGGCAATCGCCTGCTCGTCCTCGGCGCTGATAATGCCCTGGGCCGCCAGCATCTTGGCATGTGCCTTAGATCCGGCGATATCCTGCTTATAGAGATGTTTGTCAACCGGCAACGACGCGCCAAACTCCTGCGTGACCTCGGCCACGCCTGCCTCAAAACGACCGCCCCAAAGAGCCATGGAACCGTCCCCTTTCATCAAATCCCAAAACAAGCGCCCAAAGCAATGCGCCCTGTCGCTAAAGCGATTTCTCAACCGCTAGTTTTGCATATTCCCCACCATGTGCGAGGCCATATAGCTAATTTGCAAAGAAGTGACGCGCCATGCACTTGGCGCCCAACGTCTCCCTCCGAATGTTGCCCTGCGAACCATCGATCCAGGCCTTTAGGCTCATAGGAACGTCCTCGACCTTTGCAGCATCGAACTCGGGCGCAAGGGCAAGTAAAGCATGCACGATAGCATTGAACATAATGGATACTCCCCATATATATAGGCGCAGGGCCGTCAAATTGATAGGAGGAGCCCCGCCGGACAACCCCGGCGGGGCTCGGACTCAGCCGCAGACGCGGCATCATATATGCGGGCGGAACGTAGGGGCCACCGATGTTAAGAAGTGTCAGCAAGCATAACGAAAGGTAGGGACCCCATGCGCCCGTTATGTATCACGCGGATGGGCCGCGCGGATACCAAAGGAAGGAGGCGCTAGGCCTGGGCGGCAGCAGAGCTGGGGCCCTGGACCTTAGCCCACGTCTTGAGCGACAGCGTATCGATCTCGATAAAGCCGGCGCTGGCCTTCTCGTCAAACGTAGTGTCGCGGTCGTAGGTAGCCAGACCGTAGTCATACAGGCTAAACGGGCTCTTGCGGCCGACGACATGGCAGTTGCCCTTAAAGAACTTCAGACGGACGGTGCCGGTCACGAACTTCTGGGTGTCGGCCATAAAGGCATCGAGCGCGTTTTTGAGCGGGCTGTACCACTGGCCGTTGTACACGGCGGTGGCCCAATCCTGCTCGAGCTTAATCTTGGTCTTGAGCAGGTCGCCCTCGACGCAGATGTCCTCGAGCGCCTTGTGGGCGGTGATGAGCGTCAGGGCGCCAGGAACCTCGTAGCACTCGCGACTCTTGAGGCCCACCAGACGATCCTCGACCAGGTCGAGACGGCCAAAGCCGTTGTCACCCGAAATCTTGTTGAGGGCGATGACGATCTCGGAGAGTTTCATCTTCTTGCCATCGACGGCGACGGGCTTGCCCGCCTCAAACTCAATCTCGGTGTAGGTCGGGGTGTCCGGCGTGTCCTCGGGGTTCTTGGTCATAACCCAGGCGTCGTCGAGCGGCTCGTTCCAGGGATCCTCCAGGTGACCGCACTCGATGGCGCGACCCCACAGGTTGTCGTCGATGGAATAGGGGTTGTCGTTGGCGCCCTCGGGAACCGGCACGTTGTGGGCGTGAGCATAGGCAACCTCATCGGGACGGCACTTCAGATCCCACTCGCGAACCGGGGCGATAACCTTAAGCTCGGGGTCGAGGGCCTTGACGGCAGCCTCAAAACGAACCTGGTCGTTACCCTTGCCGGTGCAGCCGTGGGCGACGTAGGTCGCGCCAAACTCGTGAGCGACCTCGACAAGCTTCTTGGCGAGCAACGGGCGGGACAGGGCGGAGAGCAGCGGATACTTGTTCTCGTACATAGAGTTTGCGGCGATAGCCTTAGTCAGGAACTCATCGGAGAACTCATCGCGCAGATCGAGCACCTGGCAATCCAGAACGCCCAGGTCGAGGGCCTTCTGCTTCTTGGCGTCCAGACCGGTCTCCTCCTGGCCCACGTTGCCGCAGACACAAACGACATCGAGATTCTTCTCGTCCTGGAGCCACTTGACACATACGGATGTATCAAGACCACCGGAATATGCGAGAACGACTTTTTCCTTGCTCATGGCTGTTTCCTTTCGCCCTTGGTAGCTAGTTAGAACATCGGTCAGTTGCAAGTCATTTCGAGGTCAAAAACCGTGCAATATCAGGTTAAATAGCAAAAAGCAGCACAGCATGCCCTAGAAACATGCGTTTATATCGTGCTAAAACCCAACGACCTCAAAATGACTCTGTTGGGGCATTTCACCCCATACGAACAGAGACGATTGTTATCGTCGTCGGGAAATTGCGCGCTGGCGTCGGATGGCATTATCTGCAGTGGTGATGATCTTTACGAACTGCATCTGCCTCTCCTTTCACCTATCGCCGGGCGCAATTCTAATATCGTAAACGGTACCTTTTCTTCGGTAAGCGGTTGTATTTCCGTCTCCGTTTTCGATGGTCGCTATATTACGCTAAAGTGCCCGCAGCACAAGCGACAAATTCAAATTTCTGAAAAGTTTTTTCATTACTTTGTGAAGCGTGGTGCAAATACGCTCCGTTCCTGCGACAATACGCTCAGTTACTGGTTGATGGTTATAACGTCTGAAACAATTTCGAAACGAAAGGCGCGCTTTTATGCAAACTTACGAATCGGACACCAATATCGGAAGCATTAAGATTCTCGCCGTCGACATGGACAAGACGCTGCTCACCGACAAGCGCGTGTTGCCGCAGGGTCTTGATGAGCGCCTGGACAAGCTCGCCGACGCAGGCATTGTATTCTGCCCCGCCAGCGGACGCCCCGCCCCCAAACTCGAGGAAATGTTCGAGAGCATTAAGAACCGCCTTGCTTTTTGTCCCGACAACGGAGCCTGCGTCATCTATCGCGGCAGCTATATCTATAAGAGCAACATCGATGTGGCGCTGTATCAGCAGGTGCTCACCCGTGCCTCGGAGGACCCGCGTGCCGTTCCCGTCTTGTGCTGCTACGACGAGTTCTATGTGCTCGCCCGCGACCATCAGTACCACGACGAGATCAGCGTCTACTACAACACGATCAACTACGTCGATAGCTTTGAGGGCCTTGATATCGAGTCCAACAAGATTTCGATCTTCTTCCCCGCCTACGATGCCGAGCCTGCATTCCGCGAGACCTATAGCCCCGAGTTCTCGGACAAACTCTACGTCACCAATGCGGGCCGCGAGTGGATCGACTTTATGAATCTGGGCGTCGACAAGGGGTCGGGCGTAGCACATCTCTGCGAGCGCCTGGGCATCGATATCGCCGACGCCGCTGCCGTGGGCGATACGTACAACGACATCCCCATGCTTGAGCGCGTCGGTCACAGCTTTATCGTGGACAATGCCGAGGAGCATATGAACGCGCATGCCAAGTGGCGTATTCCGAGCAACAACGACGGGGGCGTACTGACGCTCATCGACGCTATCTTGGCGGCTCGGTAACGTGGCACGTCGGACCTGGCCGGGCGGCGCGGATTAGTTTTTCGTTCGGTCAGGTCCTGGGCTCGCTCGGAAAGCACATTAAGTGCTTTCCGGCTCGTGCGGAATCTACGAAAAACTAATCCGCGCCGCCCGGCCAGGTCCTAGGTTTACTTTCCTGCCGCCAAGATGGCGTCTTGAGTGTCTAGATACTTAGCTGAAATGATTTGAGCAGAGGGGAGCCCCTTGTTGGAAGGGGCTCCCCTCTGTTTTGGTTACTGTGGGACAAATTAATCAGTAGTGTTTGTCCCAAATCTTAAGTATGTGGGGGCTTGCGTCTTGGGCGAGCTTGCCTTACGGAGTGCTTCCCTATTTCGCGTCGGCCCAGGTTATGCCGGTGCTGGCTTCGGCGATCAACGGTACGCGGAGGTCTACTACGTGTTCCATGACGTCGCGGACCATGGTGGTTAGGCGCTCGACTTCGTTGACGGGGCACTCAAAGTCCAGTTCGTCGTGTACCTGCAAGATCATGTGGGCGGCAAAACCCTCTTCTTCCAGGCGGCGGCTTACGCGGGCCATGGCGATCTTGATGATGTCGGCGGCGGTGCCCTGCATGGGGTGGTTCATGGCCGTGCGCTCACCAAAGCCGCGGAGCTGTGGGTTTTTGGCCTTGAGCTCGGGAATATGGCGTCTGCGGCCATACATGGTCTCGGCATAGCCCGTCTGCTTGGCTCGCGCCACCACATTGTCGAGGAACGTGCGCACGCCCGGGTAGGCCTCGTAGTAGCGATCGATCATATCGCGCGCCTCGGCCATCGAGATGTGCAGCGACTGCGACAGACCATAGGCCTGCTGACCGTACACGATGCCAAAGTTCACGGCCTTGGCGCGGCTACGCAGGTC